>JARGGF010000712.1 GCA_029210905.1 Bacteroidales bacterium
CTATCCCTATATTTAAATATTCATTACTGTAGGTAACACTCTGACAATAGGAATTATATTGTACCAGGTTAAAGAAAAGCAATAGGGTGAAAAATATTCTAAAAAAAAAACTTCATTAAAACCAGTCTTGAAAATTTAAAAGTTAGAAATTTGTCCTGGTTATCTAATAGATACTTAAGAACAAACTTGAATTAATACAAAACGTTAAAAATACTATTTTCCTTGCTATCATTCATCAAAAAAAATAATAATACAGAAATTTTATATTTTTTTGTATAAAATCATTATACTTGTCTGATTTACAGGGCTATTTATTTTCAACTTTAAAATAGCCCTAAAACCTATGTCGTATTTTTTTTTCAACCAATAAGAGTAATATTTCCTTATTCTTGGCCTGAAACTTGTATAAAATAATATAGTGTTATAAAAGGAGAATTATAAAAAATATTAGTTGTACAATAATCCTTATAATATAATTTACGATACATTTCACAAATTACTATAACAATTTGGTAATATTTATCATATTTTTGCAATCAACTCATTATATATCTAATTTGATGCCTGATGTTCAAATCTAGTTTTTTTTATAAAAATATCCCTAACTTATTTACATTGCTGAATTTGCTTTCAGGGGCAATGGCAATAATATTGTCTTTTGAGGGAAGAAACAACCTTTTGCTGGCAGCTTATTTTATTTATATTGCCGGGGTTTTTGATTTTTTTGATGGTTTTGCTGCAAGGGCTCTGAAAGCAACCTCCAAAGTGGGAAAGGAATTGGACTCACTAGCTGATTTGGTAAGTTTTGGACTTGCTCCATCTATGATTTTATATGAACTTCTAAAAAACAACATGCAGATAAAACAGTTTGCTTTTAGCCTGCCATTTGGTCAAGTACTTATTTTAATGTCACCACTCCTTATAGCTATATTTTCTGCAATTAGGTTAGCTAAATTTAATGTTGATGAAAGGCAAACAGAATCATTTCTTGGATTGGCAACGCCTGCATGTGCAATGCTGATTGCCTCAATTCCGCTAATCACTCAATTTAATCCTAATAATCTACTAATTTTTCCATCACTATCTGATAACATATATTTCTTTTTGGGAGTTATTTTCTTTGGTGCTTTTGTTACCAAACCAGTAATTTTAGTTCCTTTAATTATACTACTAGCCACATTATTAGTGATTGAAATGCCAATGTTCTCTTTAAAATTTAAGAGCTTAAGTTTTGAGGACAATAAATTAAAATACTATTTCTTGCTTGTGTCCTTATTGTTATTTCTATCCATACAAATTCTTGCCGTTCCGATTATATTTATACTTTATATTACCTTCTCGGTCTTCAACAACATTCTCAACAAAAAGTTAAGCAAAAGGGCAGAACAAAGCCTGGATAGATTGTTTCAGGAGAATTAGCATTTACTAATAAAATTGTACTTGATGTTTTTGGGTTGCCCTGCATTTTTGGGAGCGGAATTGGTATATTAGTTTATTGGTCATTGGTATATTAGTATATTTATTGGTAAATAATCTAAATCGGTACTTGTAATACACAAATAACAAATACTTTCAGGTTCCAACACTTTGGATTGTCATGATCCAAAAATAATATCCCATTTTTAAATTTCAGATAATCATTTAAACAGCTATGTTCTAAAAATTACGACAAAAATTCTAAATTTAACAATAGGTTTACTCAAAGATCTTTTTATAACAAAAATTGAATTGTCTATAGCATCAGCCGAACAATTTGTTTTTCTATCAAATTAAAATTGTAGTGTTAGAACTTCAATTTTTTCCCTTAAATTAACGCAGTAAAAAAATTGAAATTAAAAGTGAATAATATGAATCATTATTTACCAAAATCACAGATTTTAGTATTCCTTTTTTTACTGGCCTTGATTTATTCATGCAAAAATACCGAACAAACAAAGACTTTTACCTTTGTCCAAATGTGCGATCCCCAATTTGGAATGGGTGGTTACCATCATGATACCATTGCCTTTATCAAAGCAATAGAACAAATTAACAGTTTAAATCCCAACCTTGTTATTGTTTGTGGCGACTTGGTTGATAGTGCCTATGAACAATCATTTAATGATTTTAACAGAATAAAAAAATTATTTGTGCCCCCGGTATATCTGGCTTCCGGAAATCATGATGTTGAAAATACTCCAACTAAAGAATCTCTGGCATATTATAGAACAAAAATTGGAGATGATTATTATTCATTTGATTATCATAGATTTAGATTTATAATTGTTAATACTCAACTATGGAAATCTCCATTGGAAGATGAAACTGAAGCGCAGGATCTTTGGTTTAAAGAGACCCTCCGTAATGCTAAGGAAAAAAATGAACCAATAGTAGTAGTTGGCCATTATCCTCTTTTTGTTGACCGACCTGACGAAATTGATAATTATTTTAATTTACCAATAAAAAAACGGCTTGAACTGCTGGATTTATTCCAAAATTATGGTGTTGTTGCTTATTTGGGAGGACATGTGCATAAAACTGTTGTTCATCAACTTGAAGGGATTCAATTTGTGTATGGAGAAACAACAAGTATGAACTTCGATAATCAGTCTTTGGGTTTTAGATTGTGGACAGTTTCAGGAGATAGCGTTTCTCACCGATTTGTTGAATTGGCCGAACCTCCAGAAGAAGAAATTGTATACAACCCTGATTATCAATCAGAAATAAAAGACACATTAAAAAAATAAAGCCATATCAGTACATCAATCTTCTTTCTATTGATGTTGTATTTGGTGCCTTATGCAGTGCAATAATGGCCTCCAAAATACTGAATGTTAACATGGAATTTCCCTGGTGGTTCAGTTTAGCAGGTGCCATTTGGATTTTCTATTCAGGCGATCATTTAATTGATGCGTTTAAACTAAAAAACCCAAAAAGTAGAAGAAGGAAATTTTATTCAGAGCATTTTTCACCATTGCTCTATGTTACTATTTTCCTGCTGATGGTTAATATATTTAGCAGCTTCTTCTTTTTAGATAATAAAATAATAATGTTTGGAATTTCTGTTGGATTAGTAACCAGCCTTTACCTTTCATTAGTATTTTTATTTGGTAAAAAGAAGAAATATTGGCTGCAAAAAGAGCTAAGCGTCGCAGTTATTTATACTGCCGGCATATGGGGAAGCCTTATCATTGAATCAGGCCATGCACCAGGGCTGGTAATTATGCTGATTATATTTTCTTTCTTTTTACTGGTTTTGTCTGATATTCTCATATTTGCCCTGATTGAATACCAACAGGACCACCAAGACGAATTTATTTCAATAATTGGAATGATTGGCAAGAAAAATGTCAGCACATTAATACATATACTGCTAATCATTACCATTCTAACCTCAATATTTATCATTTTCATAAATCCCGAAAACAAATATATTACGGCCGCACTAATATTCATTTTCATGGATTTAGTGCTTTTTTTAATTTTCTACTTTAAAAAACGATTATTAAAAAATGACTGGTACCG
>JARGGF010000713.1 GCA_029210905.1 Bacteroidales bacterium
AGCAGGTTCAGTCTGAACAACTTCATATTGCATGGTATAAGGGCTTGTTGATGTAGAGATATCAAAAATGCCAGTACTTGTTAAAGCAGATGGACTAGATTGATTCACTATAATATTCCAAATAGTTCCAGTGCCAGATTTTTCCTGCACAAAAGTTCCTGTTAGAGTGGTTTTTGCACCACCAGAAAATGATTCAACAAGATAAGTATTGTCAGAATTAAACTTGGCATAGAGAGAATCAATTCCAAAACCAGCCAACAAAGTAGCCACATTATCGCCTGAAGAATACCACTCCCCAACAATTCCTATAACCTGAGGGTCTGTGGTTGGGCCATCATCTTCACTTTTTTTACAACCAGAAATCACTAACGCCAATAACATTCCAAAAATAATTGCCTTTTTCATATAAATAGTTTTTAAGTTAAAAAATTGAGATCTTTTTAATGTTTCCATAATTAATGCAATTAACTAAACAATAATTCATTTATGTGTGTCAAATTGTATTTTTTAAAGGTTGACAATCTTTAAATATTTTGTTATTTAAACAGTTATTTAATTAATAATAAACAATATAGCTAATATTTTATAATGTGTGACTTTTTTTGCAAATTAATGTTCTGTGCATTTTCGTCAATCATAAAAGAAAGCTTTTATATTTGACTAGCCCCACTGAATTACATTAGCCCCCCATGCATATCCAATACCTGCTGCAATCATTGCAATAATAGTCCCATCCTGAATTTTATTTTGCTCAAGTGCCAGGTGTAAAGTTAGTATCTGATCAATTTGACCTATATGTCCAAAATGATCCAGATAGATGGTCTGATCATGACTAAGGCCCAGCTCCTTTAATATGTAATCAAACATAGAACGCTTAAAATGTAATCCGCATAAAAATCCCAGTTCGTCTCTTTTTAAACCAGATTTTCTAAAAGCTTCGTCAATACAAAACATCCAGTTATTCATCGAAACCTCATTAAGCCTGTCCTTCATGTGCTTTTCGTCAGCAACAGAAAGTGATAAATATGCTTTATCAAGGTTATTTGTGTTAATGGGATTGGCTATGCCGCCGAATTCTACCCTTACATCGCGGGCAAGTGAGCCATCAGTAACAATGTGAGTACCCAGTAATATATTTTTACCGAGGTTTTTACGTAGGATTATTGCACCACCACCTGCAGATAAATTATACATAAACGATACTGCTGTATCAGCATAATCAATAAAATCAACATTACGATAACCGCCAACGATAAGCACCGTATTTATTTCCTCGTCATTTTGCATCATGTCTTTGGCTATTTTCATAGCAGCTACAGTTGTACCGCATCGCTGCTGCAGGTCGATGGCCCAGGCATTATTGGCGCCAATTTGTTCCTGGATATAAATGCCTGATGTTGTAAGTGGATATTCTTTCCACTCTTCACCAATGCATAGGATTAAATCAATTTCGCCCGGCTGCACATTGTTTCTTTTAAGTGCATCCTTGGCTGCTCTCACTCCCATTTCCTGGGTGCCATCCTTGCCATTGGGACTGGTTTTTTCAACTATTCCCAGTTTTTGTATCACCGCTTCAGCAGTCCATTTTCCTTTGGTTGCTAATGCTATTTCTGCAGCGGTCATCCTTTCTTCCGGCAAGTATATTCCGGTCCCCACAATTCCTATATGATTATCTTTCATTATATTAGCCCTAATCTAATAGATAAATAAATTACTTCCAACAGCCAGACCGGCTCCGGAAGCCATCATAATAACTTTGTCTCCCCGCTTAATTTTACCTTCCTCTACTGCATGATGAAAAGTCATTGGCAAACAACCAGATCCTGTATAACCATAGCGATCCATAATAAAACTGGTTTTTTCAACAGGTTGATTAAGTTCAATCATCACTTTTTCAATTACATAACGACTAATTTGAGTGAAAATAAAGTGATCGATTTCTTCAATTTTAAGCCCGGCTTTATTGAGTAGTTTGTTGACCACCATTGGCCAAAGCCTTGTATTTCTGTCCCCTGGTAAAGCCTGCAGGCTCAATAAGCCATGTTCGTTCCTCTTGATAACTTCTTCTGTGACAGGTATTTTAGTTCCCCCGGCGTACACACCAATATAGTCATATTGTGTTCCATCAGTCAGTAATTGTCCATCTATATAACCCTCACTGTTTTCGGCATTCCTTTCCAGTACAAAAGCACCTGCACCATCGGCAAAAATGGAATAACCAAAATTATCATCACTTCGTAAATAAGCTGGCATGTTGTAAACACCTGTTACCACTGCATATTTAATGCTTTCATCGGTTGCCATAATTCTAACAGCATTGTCAAAGGCAATGGCAAAACTTGCACACGAAGCATTAATATCAAATGATGATGCCCAGGTTTCTTTTTTCTGGATCCGACCTTGCACTATTAAAGTAGTGGCAGGCGAAATATATTCCGGAGTATCTGTTCCAACTATAAAAAGCCCAATATCGTTGGGATCAATTCCTGCATCCTTAATAGCATTCAAAGCAGCATTGGTGGCAAAATCAGCGGTGGTTTCTTTTATACCACGTAAGTGCGCCATATGTCGCTGATAAACACCCAGCTTCTGTTCTACTTTTTCAATGTCAAATTCTACACCTGCAAGTTCAAGTAATTCTTTGTTGGTGATGGCTTTGCCAGGTGCATAAACACCTGTTCCAATAATTTTTATGGGTAACATATTTATTTTTTTAATCTATATATCCGAGTTCTTGTGCTTGTTTTGTTAATTCTTCTCGAAACTGTGGGGCTGCAATTCCTATAAGTGCATGGGTACGTTCTTTCACGGTTAATCCGGTTAAACGGGCTGAACCAAACTCTGTTACCACATAATCGGTATTGCTGCGATGCAAGGTAACTGCAGATCCTAAAGGAAGTACAGGTACTATGGTAGATAAGGTTCCACCTCTTGCTGTTGCCCTGCAGGCAATAATTGACTTACCTTTTCCATCGAAACCTTCAATGGCACCCTGGGCAGTATCGGTTTGTCCACCTGTTCCCGAATATTGCTGAGTGCCAATGGATTCACTGGCAACCTGACCTGTAAAATCAACCATAATGCAGGTATTGATGGAAACCATTTTACTATTTTGCCTGACCACGCATGGATCATTTACATGTTTTCCGCGTAAGAAATCCACTGCAGGATTATTATCCAGCCATTTGTATAATTTTTCTGAGCCCATAGCAAAGGTGCAAATGAATTTACCCGGATAAAGCGCTTTTTTCTTGTTGGTAATTACTCCCATTTCGTACAATTCCATCATGCTGTCTACCATCATTTCGGTATGTACGCCCAGATCTTTTTTATCTTTTAAGGATAGTGCTGCCGCATTTGGAATTTCACCAATTCCTAGCTGTATAGTAGATTCATCTTCAACAAGTTGTGCAATATTATTTCCAATTTTTAAAGCTACTTCATCAGGCTCTGGTGATGGCAAAGTTGGTGGCATTTGCGAAAATTCTACAAAATAATC
>JARGGF010000714.1 GCA_029210905.1 Bacteroidales bacterium
ATAGTCTTGTTGAACTATATCTTTCATCAAAAAGCACCATTTCAGGGCCATCGGAAACTATTCTTAATTTTAATTCAGGTATTTCAGGTGCCAATATAACTTCTTGTCCACTAGCAAGATAACCTTCTCGATTAAAACGATTTTCTTTGTTTGCTTCAATAAATTTTTCAGGAAAAACGCCACTATTTTTATTGGTAACAAAGGTTCGGTTCTTATAATCTTCTGGAAAAAAATTCATTCTGAATTTAAGGTTTTTTACCCTGGTACTGTCAATTTCGTTCAGAAACTTAATATTTAAACTGAAGCCATTGGCTTTGCCAATGATGTTAATATCATAGTTCAGCTTTAATTTTTCGTACCTGAATGGTACATTAATAGCATTATTTGTGCTATCAATAATTCTACTGGGATTATCAATCTTTGGAATAGGGACTTGTGCTTTTTCGCCTTCATCTTCAGGCGAAACTTCTTCGAAAAACACATTTCCATTAGTGGCAATCCGGTTATTGTACTGAATAATTTCAATATAGCCCTGCATACCTACCGGGTACTCGTTGTGAAAAGCTAAAACCGACATTCCGGGAGCATGAAGGTATTCTTTTTCATTTAGTTTAAGCTCTGTAATATTTTGCTGGCTAGTTTGTCTATCAGAGCAACTGGTGCTAATCCAAAGCACTAGAAAAAAAAGTATTTGCAAATAAATCTTCATTGTATTATTCATTAAAAATTAAGGTATGTATGTATAAATAATAAAACATGTAATTTCTAAATGCTAAAATTTGCTTTTTTGCTTTCCAATATTAGCAACCAGTCATTCGAAATACCATTTGTTGGAGGTATAAACTCCTCTATTTTATTGTTTTTAAATTCACCAATAAATATTTTTTTTCCATCTCTTGGGTTAAACCAAAAGGCTGAAACATTTTCATCGTGGATTTTACTCATTACCACATTTACTTTTTGACCTTGCGACAGGTATACAAAAGCCCAATCGTTTTTTGTAGATATTGCAGCTCTTATGTGGTTCTCTCCTTTTGGATTTATTCCATAAATAACAGATTGATCCGTCAACAGATTAGCAATTGAATAGATTTTAAAAAGCTTGTTAAGATTTATTAATTGGCTTGCACCCTTATGATTTAACGCATCTTTCCAGTCTGATAAACAAGGGATTGCAATTTCACCTCCTTTTTTAAACATTTGCCAAACGGCATTGTTGCCATAAGTGTATCCGGCAGCACCAGCTAAAAAATTCCAATAGGCATGGATACGTACATCATAGTCGTTAAAAAATCCATCCTTAAAATATGCAGTATCTTTAATAGTATTGTCGTCATTCAGCACATATCCAGGTACTCTTTTTGGATTAGTCCAGTCACAGTATTCCCAAAATCTAATGGGAATGTACTCATAGGCAGGCTCACCATCTACAAAAGGTTTTACCGGATGATTTAGGTAATCAACCATGGCCCATTCATAGGTTGGGTTATATCTTCGTGCATGCCCACTTTGGTATATGTTAAAATCGAGCCAATCTTCATTATGCAAAAAGTATGATGACGACGATTCTCCTCTGGGATGAAAGCTCATTAAATGTTTTCCTTTATCTCCTTTTTTTAACCCAGCTGCCATGGCACGCCAAATTTCAAGTACTTCAAAACTATCCACATTTCTATCACCCCCAAGTATCCAGACTATTTCTTTCTTTTCATATCTCTTACCAAGATATTCACCAAATATTTGTGCATTTTTTCTATTAAATACTATTGGTCCTGCTGCTGGATGCATAGAATATAACTTATCACCCCAGGTTGGCAGCAGCCCAATAACTAAACCTAATTCATTGGCTTTATTTACAATAAAATCAACATGCTCAAAATATTTTTCATTGGGTTTTTCCGGATCAAGGTTTATGAATGGAACCTCGCCATAGCTATTTGGTTTACGTAAGCCATCATTTTCTGCTAAAACTACCGCCTGGATTACAGTAAATCCTTGTTTTGCTCTGGTTTCAAGGTAGTGTGTGGCTTCTTCTCTGTTAAGTTTGTGAAATAATTCCCAACCAGTGTCGCCGATCCATAAAAAAGGGATTCCCTTTTTTTCAAAGTATCTGCCGTTTTTGCTCACTTTGAGGTTTTGTGAAAAAAAACTGACACTGATAAATAGAGTAATGATTAAACAAATAAATTTTTTCATGGTTATTTATTATTTTTTTCAAAAACGATTACAAACCCGCCATAAGGCTTCATAATTAAACTAATTTCCTCATCAGTATTTGTTGTTTCATTTTTAAATTTGAAGGAATTTTTGCCCTCACCATCTAAAAAATAGTGAGCTGTATAATTTCCATCTTTCAAAAAATCAGGTTTAAAATAAAATTTTCTTTCACTATTGAGTGCGTTAATCCCTGCAACATAATATTTATCTCCTGATTTTCTGGCCAATACACTAAAATTACCAGGATACCCGTCAATAAAATAAATATCATCCCAAACCACCGGAACATCTTTTAAAAAATCTATAATTTCTTTTGGCATTTGCCTTAATGAGTCCGCATTTTCAGAAACATGGAGTAATCCTGTTTCATAAAGCACGGTTAAAGCTAGTTCATGTGCATTTGATGTTATGTGTGGATATCCCCCTTTTCTTGTTGAAAATGTTGCAGGTGTATAGTCCATCGGTCCCACAATGTTACGAATAAAAGGATAAATAGCGTTTTGCACAGGTGCCAGCTCCGGCCAAATGTCAGTACCATACATTTCAGCCCCCATAACTGATTCCATGCTCAGTAAATTAGGAAATGTTTTAGACCAGCCCCTGGGGATTGTTGAACCATGCGTATTTACCAAAATCTTATTTTTAGCCGCTTCTTTAAAAATGTTGAGATAAAGTTTGATAATTTCCTGTTTGTCGCTGGCAAAAAAATCAACTTTGATGCCCTGTACACCTCTCTCTGATAAGTTTTTAAACTCTTTTTCACGTGCCTCTTTTTCATAAAATCTATCGCGGGGACGGGCATTTCTGTGTCTGGTGGTTTCGATAATTTGCTTGCCAAATCGCTCAAAATCGTTTCCAAGTAATTCCATTATTTTTTTAGTATACTCATCCTCAGGGAAAAAATAGGTGTAGAAAATTGGTTCTAATTTTTCAATAACGGTATTAGGAATATTTTCATTTTTGAATTTATCTTTGGCAACATCATCCACAACAAAAGAATACATTACTTTATTGTTTGGCCCACCTGAGTTATACCATACAAATAATCCAACGTCTTGTTTATTAGCATATTCTATTAATTGGTCAATGTTTCCATTGCGCATAATATCCCAGTCAGCATCAACCAAAGAATATTTCCAACCCATTTCCTTTGAAAGATCCACATAATCTTTTAGAGGGATAAAATTGCTGCTACTTGCAGGATCTGACCACCAGCTCCATGATGCTTTCCCTGGTTTTATCCAATCAATATTATCATATTTTGTAGGACG
>JARGGF010000715.1 GCA_029210905.1 Bacteroidales bacterium
CAGGCATCTAACAGTTCTGGTGTTGGAGGATTATGTGCAGCCCTGTATCCATTGCTCCCCATGCTTTTCAGCTGCGATATCCTGTATTCCTGCAAAGCATCAGGAATAGCTGTTCCCACTCCTGCATGATCCTGATGGTTACAAGTCCCTTTTATCTTTACATGCTTTCCATTCAGGAAAAAGCCATTGTTGGCATCAAATTTAATGGTACGGATACCAAATGTAGTTTCATAGTCATCAACTGTTTCTCCATTATTTATTACCTGGGTTTCAAGTTTATAAAGATTAGGGCTTTCAAGCGACCAAAGCAGTGGATTTTTTACTTCTATTTTTGAAGTTATTAATGTTGTTGAATAAGCTTTAACTGATTGATTTTCAAATGTATTTGATACAATTTTATTACCATTTGAATCAACAATATGATGAATAAGGCTAAAGTCTTTAACAGTATAAAAATCGTTGTCAATTTCGGTTTCTACTGTTAATGTAGCAGAATTATTTTTCACGTCCGACTTTACAAAAGTACCATTGTAGGCAACATGCAAGGGATTTGTTTTGGTTAACCAAACATGGCGATATATACCTGCTCCTTCGTAAAACCAGCCTTCCTCTAAAGTAACATCTACCCGAACAGCAATAACGTTTTCACCACCATAGTTTAAATAAGGCGTAATATCATAATTAATGTCATAATATCCACTGGATTCATTGCCCAGGTAGAAGCCATTTATCCATACACGGGAGTCACGATGAATTCCATCAAATAGAATCGAAATACGTTTCCCTTTATCTTTCGAAGGGATATTAAACTTTTTTCGATACCAACCAACACTGGTTTCAGGAAATTCACGACCAACAGTTTTGTATCCATGACTATGGCTGGCATCTCCGGAAAATCCTTGTTCCACGGCCCAATCATGTGGCACATCTAATGTCCGCCATGAACGATCATCAAAATTAAAAGCTGCCGGACCATCTCCGTAACCCGATTTGGTGATGTATGAGAAATAGCCTGTTCCATGAAAGTAATCTTGCTTTACGTCACAAGGATGTCCATAGGCAAACTTCCAATCTGAATCAAAACTTACACGTTGCCTATGTTGATTTTTGGCACAAATTGTAGAAATAGTAAAAACAATAAAAAATGTCACAAAAGTAGTTTTCATGTATTTGCGTATTAAGCCGAGTTCAATTTTTCAAAAATCTTAGCGCTTTACCTGGCATAAAAGACATGCCATTCAGACCTACCTCCATTCAAAGCTTTTGCCTTCTATACCTTCGTCTGAAATCAGTTTATTAAATCTTACAGATTAAAAAATTAATTCACAATTTATTTAGAACTTAATCTGCCTGTAAAGTAGACCCTAATCGTATTAAATGAATATATAATACTGTTATTCAGCAGCTTAAAGCCATAATCTCTCGAGCCGGCAGTGCAGTCTTTCTTTAGTTAAGGTCAATTTTATCGGTACTGTTTTTACCAAATTTTTTCGCAAAATCAGTAGGTAACATTCCATATTCTTCCTTAAAATATTTACTAAAATACCGTGGACTGTTAAACCCAACTTTGTAGGCAACCTCAGCAACAGAAAACTGACTTTTTTGGAGCAGCTGGGCGCCACGTTTAAGGCGTATAATTCTTATAAATTCCACCGGTGATTTTCCCGTAATTGCTAATAATTTTTTATAAAGGTAAACGCGGCTCATTCCCAATTCGCGGCTCAGGTCTTCAACTGAGAATTTAGCCTCAGCAATATTTTTCTCCACAAAAGAAATGGCTTTCTTAATTAATTTTTCTTCCATCGATGGAATTTCAACTTCGGATGGTGAAAGATCAATATTTTTTTGAAACTGGCGTTGAATTTTATTTTGTTTATCCATTAAATTATCAATGCGCAAAAGCAACAAATCCATATTAAAGGGTTTTGTGATGTAATCATCAGCTCCAATCTCCAGTCCTTTTATTTTATCCTCATCAGCTGTTCTGGCTGTTAATAAAATCAGGGGGATATGTGATGTCCGGATATCAGCCTTTAACTTTTTACACATCTCCATTCCATCCATATTTGGCATCATCACATCGCTAATAATAATATCCGGAATAATTTTATGCACCCTATCAAAGCCTTCTACACCATCCTCAGCTTCATGAACAATAAAACGATCCTGAAGAGAATCTTTCATGAAAATTCTGAAATCCAGATTGTCTTCAATTAACAATAAAACTGGTTTAGTTTCATCCTTTTTTTTATCAAGCTCGGGAAAGGAGTTTTCCACAGGAGCTGTTGTCTTAATTGTTTTACTTTCCATTTCGGCATTGGTGTTGGAAGTAACTGGTATTGAAACAATAAACTCAGAACCCTTATCAACTTCACTTTCTACCCTGATGTTTCCTCCGTGCAACAGGATCATTTCCTTGGCCAGGTTAAGACCTATGCCGCTTCCTGAAACACCTAGAGAATGATTGTTTTGAGATTGATAAAAACGCTCAAAAATTTTATCCTGCTCTTCTTCCATTATACCTACGCCAGAATCTTTTACCTTAATTATCAGTACCTTATCATCAATACTTGATTCTTCGGTTAATGCTACCGAAACAACCACATTACCACCAGAAGGAGTAAATTTTAAGGCATTTGAAATTAAATTCATCATTACTTTCTGAAGCTTTTTAGCATCAAAATTAAAATGAAGCTGCTTGATTGAGGTCACAAATTCGAAGTTGATGCCTTTTCGTTGAAATCCTTCTATGAAATCACCACATACTTCATTCAAAAAAGGAATTATGTCGCCATATGAAGGATTATATTTTAAACCATGCAAATCAAGCTTTCTAAAATCAAGTAGTTGATTAACCAAATCCAGTAAATGACGTGCGTTTCGATTGATTGTTTCCAGCAATCTCTTTTCTGATTCGTCTCTTTCCATTTTCAATAATTTGTCGAGTGGAGTAAGAATCAGTGTTAAAGGAGTACGGAATTCATGACTCACATTGGTCAAAAATCTTAGTTTCATTTCATCCATATCATGATTGCGACGGGCCTGCAATCTTTCCTGTTCAATGTTAAACTTAATTCTTTCTTTTTTTAACATTGAATACCTATAAAAAAACAGCAAGCCTGCTATGAGAACAAAATATATTACATAAGCCATTGGTGAGGCATAGAAGGGTGGTAATATTGTAATTTTAAGTTGTTTATAATCTTCGTTCCATAAACCATCATTATTGCAGGCTTTAACTTTAAAAATGTAACTGCCAGCATTTAAATTTGTATAAACTGCCTTTCTTATATTCCCATCAAGTTCCATCCAGTCTTTATCAAAACCCTCAAGCATATATTTATATTTTACCTTACTGGATATAAAGTAGTTAAGTGCAGCGAATTCTATAGAAAATACGTTCATAGAATGTTTAATAACCAGTTCATCCTGAGAGAGAATTGATTCGTGCAGAATTACACGATTATTAACTTTCTCACC
>JARGGF010000716.1 GCA_029210905.1 Bacteroidales bacterium
GAGGTATATGATAACGCATTAGAGGGTATTGAAGGCTTAATTACAGTTGAAGGAGGGAAATACACAACCAGCCGCAATCTTGCATACCATGTATTGGAACTTGTTCAAAAAAAATTAGACCTCAAACTAAAGGATTCAATCACCTATAATAATTATTTATCGGGATGTGAAATTAAAGACATGGAGCAATTCATGATTAAATTACATAAAAAATACAGAATGAACTTTTCTGAAAATACCATTGAATATATTGGTAGAAACTATGGTACAGAAAGTTCGTCTGTTTTTAAAATTGCCAATGGTAACAAAAAAATGTCGGAAGTATTAAATGCTGAAGGTGAAATACTTGCAGAAGTTGTTTATGCCATTGAAGAAGAAATGGCAAAAACCTTAAAAGATATTTTTTTGCGCAGGACAGGGCTAGGAACTTTAGGCGATCCAGGCAACCACCTTATTAATAAAGTTGCTGATCTTGCAGCCAAATTATTATCATGGAATGAACAACAAAAAAAAGATGAAATTGAAAATTTAAAGAAAATATTTATACTACCTGGTAATTGAGATAAGAAAATGGCAAGCTACAGAGATATTTTTAAATGGGGTGATAAAAAAGAAACGTCTCTGGATGATGGAATTAAAAAAGTTATTAAAGAAAAATTCAATTGGTCTGATAACGAGCTGATTTTCAATCATAACGACGGAAACGAACCTATTGATATCCCCCGAAAGTGTAAACTTTCAGATACTATTATTAATGAATTTATTTCCATTTGTGGTATTGAAAATGTTAGCACAAAAGACGCTGACAGAGCGCTCCATAGTTATGGCAAACATTATCTTGAATTATTAAAACTACGCCTGAATAAAATTGAGAACCCTCCAGACGCAGTGATATATCCCCGTAATGAGTTCGAAATCGAAAAAATAATAAGTATTTGTAATGAAAATAAAATCGCAGTAGTTCCTTTCGGAGGAGGCTCTTCAGTTACCTGTGCATTACAGATGCCACTGGGAGGAGTTAGTTTGGATTTGAGTAAACACTTAAATAAGGTAATTAAAATAAATGAGGAAAATCATTCAGTTACTGTTGAAGCCGGAATTTTTGGTCCTGAACTAGAAAAGGCTTTAAATGCATATAGTACAGGATACACTTGCGGACATTTCCCTCAATCATTCGAATTTTCTACTGTTGGCGGCTGGGTTGCTGCACGTGGAGCCGGAACTTTATCAACAGGTTATGGGAAAATTGAAGAGATACTTTTGTCCTTAGAAGTAGTTTGTCCAAATGGCAAAATAATAACGGAGGATTATCCGGCTGACGCCCAGGCTCTTGACCTAAATCATATTTTTTTAGGCTCTGAAGGAGTTTTTGGGGTAATTACAAAAGTTTGTTTAAAAATAAGGAAATTCAGACCCCAAAATACGGCTCATGCATCTTTCATATTTAAATCATTTGAATCTGCTGTTTCGGCAATGAGAACTACCATGCAGGCTGGTTATGGAAAACCTCACCTTTACAGAATTTCAGATCCTGAAGAAACTGATGTAGCATTTAAGCTCAAAGGATTTGATGGGAGTTTTTCAGATAAATTCCTGAAGCTTATTGGTTATCAGCCAGATAAGAGGGTATTAATGTTTTCTGCCATTGAAGGTGATAAAAAATACACCAGATTTGTTAAATCAAGGTTGAAAAAAGCCTGCAGGAAGCACAAAGGCTTTTATATTGGTAGTTCACCTACCAAAAAGTGGTTGGAACAGAGGTACTCCAGTGCATACTCACGCGATCCGTTAATGGACAAAGCTATAATTACTGATACCATTGAGACCTCAGTAAACTGGGATAATTTAGTTAATTTATGGAAATCAGTGCACACCTACTTGAAATCCAGGCCATTAACTGTATCCATGATGCACATTTCACATGTTTACGAAAATGGAGCTAATTTATACATTACATTTTTAAGTCCCTGTGAAAAAAATAATGAAATAGAAGACTATATTCAATTGCACAAAGGGCTTGTTGACACCATCCTGGCTAATAAGGGATCATTATCTCATCATCATGGAATTGGTAGGATATTAGCTCCCTGGATGGCACAAAAATACGGACCTCTGGAATTAGATCTATTGCAATCGATAAAAAACAAACTTGATCCAAATAATATTATGAACCCTCAAAATATGCTTGGCCTTAAATAAACCTGATTGATATACTAAAAGTCTATAATATCAGTTATTTAATAATAACAATTAATCAGTTTTTCATTTTGCAGGTTATATAAATAATTCCTACTTTTATCGGCCTAAAAATAGATGCTATGGAATATGCGTAAATTAAATTTCGAAATAAAAATCAGTGGTGTTTTATTATTCGGGATTTTGCTTACGCTAATATTTGCAAACAGTTCTTGCAATGGTGGGGTTGGTTCCAAAAATATTTCAGAGGGTGAAATCGAATTCCAAATAGAATATCTCGATAATGAAAGAGATAACCCGCTAATTGCACTTCTCCCTACAAAGATGACTACCTTTTTTCGTGAGAATTCATCATTTACATTAATTGAAGGATTTTTTGGAACCTTTAAACTTGGATACATCCTTAATTTTAATGAGCGAATGAATTATTCCTTGCTCCAAATTTTGGATAAAAAATATGTTTACCAATCGGACTTAAGCAAAATGGCTTTTGGTTATCAAAAAATGGATGAACTTAATATTTCTTATACAGAAAGACGAAAAAAGATTGCAGGATTTAATTGCAAACATGCACAGGCTATTTATAACAATATGCAGGATACAGTTCAACTTTATTATACAGATGAGATAAATTTGCTTCATCCCAATTTAACCAACCCTTTTAATGAGATAAATGGTGTATTGATGGAATTTACCGTCAACCTGGCTAATATTAATATGAAATTTACTGCAGATAAAGTGACTTCAAAAAATATTGACTGGGATTTATTTAATCTTCCTAAGGGTTATGTTAACGTTTCAGAGGCTGAAATGAAAAAAATAATCGATGATTTTAATAATCCTGCGGATAAATAAGTTTAACATTTTTGCTAGTTTTTATTACTTTTGCTTGCAAATAAATGTTAATAAGTAATAAATGGCTGTAAAAAAAGCACAAACAAGTAAGAAAACCGCCAGCACCAAAAAAAAACAAACAACAAAAAAATTATTTACTCGAAAGTGGGATAAAAAAACAAAAAGTTATATATTTTCAGGTGATAACTTTAAGTTACCAAAAAAGTTTGAAAATTTACTACGCAAAAACGCCAGTGTTATAAGCGTAGCAATGCGTTTAAATCATGAAATAAGTCAAAAAATTGGTAAATATTGGCAAAAAGTTGAAACCAATGTACTTGAAGCAGGTTGGATAGGTGATAGTTTATTGCCCCGTACGACAAATGCATTAATTGATGCATTAGATTTTTATAGTAAAAACAATAAATTAAAAAAGTCAGCTGAAGAAA
>JARGGF010000717.1 GCA_029210905.1 Bacteroidales bacterium
GTGGCTATTTTTCTTTCTTTGACTTTTTAGACGCCCTCTTTTTTTATAATTTTGAAATATTAAACAAACGAATTTTAATATAATACAAGAAATAAAAACTACACCCTTACCCCCATCACCAAAATATCATCAGTTTGATCATAACCTTTCATCCAGGTTGAAAGTTCTTGTTCCAGTAGTTCTTTTTGAATTATCATTGGTTTTTGGTGGTTTTTGAGCAGTAGTTTTTGGAAATTTACTGTTTTAAATTTGAATCCATGCTTCCCTCCAAACTGATCAATGTAGCCATCTGAGAAAAGATAAAAAATATCACCGTCTTTTAGTTGAATTTCATGGTTTGTAAAACTTGGTTTTTCGTTAGGATAAAAACCAATTGGCATTCTATCTGCTTTAATTTCAATTAATTCGCCATCCTGTATTAAGTACAATGGATTGTAGGCTCCAGCATATTGCAGCTTCTTGGTTTTTAAATCCAATGCACATAGGGCCATATCCATTCCATCATCGGCTTCGCCCTTTTTACCGGTTTGGCGCAAGGCATGTTTAATATGTTTGCGTAATTCGTTTAGTGCATAATTTGTTTGTGTAATTTCTCTTTTTTGCACTATTTCATTGATAAAAGACATCCCAAGCATGCTCATGATTGCACCTGGAACCCCATGTCCTGTGCAATCTGCTGCGGCTATTACAATGTAATTATTTATTTGTTTTACCCAGTAAAAATCGCCACTAACCACATCACGTGGTTTAAAAAGAATGAAGTTTTCCGGCAGGATTTCATCAACATAGCTTTGTTGCGGAAGAACAGCAGTTTGAATTCGCTTGGCATAAAGGATGCTTTCATTTATGGCTTTATTGTGTTCAGAAAGCATATCTCTTTGGGTAGTAATTTCTTCGTTTTGTTGTTTCAGTTCTTCATTCTTTTCTTCAATTTCAGCCTTTTGGTTCTTAATTTCTTCCAGGCTCTCATTTACCCGATCTTCAGCAAGTTTTCTATATACAATTTCCCTTTTAAATTTTTGGTTCCATGCAAAAATGCTTAGCGCTACCATAATAGTTCCAGTAATAATTAAGGCACCAGCAGCCGGCCAGTGTTGTAGCTTGAATAAAATGGCAAATAAAACAATCACTATACCTAAAAAATCAAACAGGCTTAAGAGAAAAGCATCTTTTTTTGAACGTGTGTAATGTTTCCATTTTTTATATTTAAAAATAAAATTTAATGGAGCATATAGAAATGATAACAAAAATATTGCAATGATAAGAAGAATACCAGAATAAGGCATGTGCTGCATTTTCAGTAAAAATGAAATTGGTAACAATATCATAGCATGAATTAGCACTATGTTTGCAACACGCTTTCTTTGTTCAATATTGCTCTTAAACCAAACAATACCAAAACCAGTGCCGTATAAAATTATACAAGCAATCAAGAGGATAATAATAACAAAATCGCTTAATAAATACTTTTGATAAATAAATGTACTAATAATAAAAAACAACGCAATTAAAGAGCCTGATATAATAAGTAATTTCGCAATTTTAACCATTGGTTTATATTTTGGTTTTCAGTTCTTTAAAATTACAAAATAATTGAATACAATGGCCAATCAGGAAAATCACCCCATCCTGAACTAAATAAGGAATGCACTTTTTACACCCTCACCCCCATTAACAAAATATCATCAGTCTGCTGGTTCCCGTTCATCCAATCGTACAGGGCCTGCTCATATATGCCATGTTGAACACCAAGGGGTTTTTTATGATTTTCAATAATTAATTGCTGAAAATCAGAGGTTTTAAATTTCAAACCTAATTTCCCTCCAAATTGATCCATAAAACCATCAGAAAATAAATAAATGGTATCGCCTTTTGATAGCTGTATTTCATGATTGGTAAAACTTGCTTTTTCTCCCAGATAATAGCCTATCGGCATTTTATCAGCTTTTATTTCTTTAAATCCACTGTCAACTATCAGGTAAATGGAATTATTTGCACCAGCATATTGAAGAACTTTTGTTTCAGTATCAAGCACACAAAACGCCAAATCCATGCCATCATCAGCTTCGCCAATTTCACCGGTTTGCTTTAATGCATCTTTTACGCGCTCACGCAGTTCATTTAATACCAGATTTGGCTTGGTAATTTCTCTCTGCTGTACTATTTCATTGATAAACGATATGCCCAACATACTCATTAAGGCACCTGGAATTCCATGTCCGGTGCAATCTGCAACCACAACAATAACATACTGATTTATTTTACGTAGCCAGTAAAAATCACCGCTTACGATATCCCGTGGTTTGAAAAGAATAAAATAATCATCCAAAATCTGATCGGTATATTCCCGGGCTGGCATCACAGCTATTTGCAAGTGTTTTGCATACTGAATACTTTCATTAATAGCATTATTTTGTTGGGATAACAGATCCCTTTGCGCCATTATTTCTTCATTTTGTTCCTGCAAAGCTGCTTTCTGAATTTCTACCTCACTGGTTCTTTCTTTTACTTTTTGTTCTAATATCTTTTTACTTTGTTTTAAGCTGGCCATTCGTAAGCGTATGTAGGTGCCCAGTATCGAAATAAAAATAATCACATAAAAGGTCCATGCCCACCAGCTTCTCCACCAGGGAGGATGAATAACAAAATTATACTCCAGTATTTTGCTCCATTTTTTTGCTGCGCCAATGGCCTTTACTTTTAAAATGTATTTACCACTGGGGATATTTTTATATTCAGCAATATTTTCCTGACTTAATGGGCTCCAATAGTTATCCAATCCATCAAGTTTATATTGATAGCGCAATTTATGGGGTGCTTCCCAATCTATAGCAGAAAAATCAAAACTTAACTGATTTAAATCATAAGGCAATTCAAGTTCAATTGGGTAATTATTATATTTAGCAACATCAGAAAATTTAATTTTGTGGCGGATCATTCCTTCAAGTTTTCTTGTAAGTTTTTCTGCTGTCAATTCATCATTAAATTGCCGGTAGTCGGTATATAGTTTCAGAACTTCAACCGTATTAAGATATACTTCCGGAACCATCTCAGGCAAGCTGAATTTATTAAGATCGAGCATTACAATTCCTTCTGCACTACCCCACCGAATTATGTTTTCTTCATCCAGATAAACTGCATTTAATCCAAACTTCATACTTTTTAATCCATCCTGTAATCCATAATTGTAAAAGGAATAATTTTCAGTTAATTCATGGTTTTCTATGGAAGGTAATGTGCTATCCTTTTCACTGACCACTAAACAGCTAAGGCCGTTTTGAGTAGCAATCCATAGCTGGTTTTTTTTATCAAATATTAGTGACTCAACAAAATTATTGCATAAACCCTGTTCCTCCTTAAAATGTATAAAGCTATGGCCATCAAATCTTAACAATCCTTCTCCATAAGTTCCAAACCACAAATTACCTTTGCTATCCTGGTTAATAGCAGTTATTTTATTACTTATCAGGCCATTACT
>JARGGF010000718.1 GCA_029210905.1 Bacteroidales bacterium
GGCTAAAGGGCAAAGCATTCTAAATTATAATCCTGTTCATTATCAGCTTATTCTATATTTTATTAGACATTTAAGCTTTTTTAAATATCCAATATGTTTTTTATTGAAAGGAAAGGACTACTTTTGCGGTTTTTTATAATTGAACAAAATGCAAAAAATCAGAAATATAGCAATCATTGCCCATGTTGACCATGGCAAAACTACACTTGTTGATAAAATTTTGATTGCTACAGGGCAGTTTAAGGATCATGAAAAGCCGGGGACACTTATGATGGATAATTATGATCTTGAAAGGGAAAGAGGAATAACAATTCTGTCGAAAAATGCAGCCGCTGTTTATAAAGATATTAAAATAAACATTATTGATACTCCAGGCCACGCGGATTTTGGAGGTGAAGTGGAACGTGTGCTTAATATGGCAGACGGAGTATTGCTTCTTGTTGATGCTTTTGAAGGTCCAATGCCACAAACAAGGTTTGTATTGCAAAAAGCAATTAATCTTGGACTGAAACCTATTGTAGTTATAAACAAAGTAGATAAGCAAAATTGTCAACCTGAAATAGTTCAGGAGCAAGTATTTGATCTTATGTTTAGTTTAGGGGCTTCAGAAAACCAATTAGATTTTCCTACTATATACGGTTCTGCTAAGAATGGTTGGATGTCAGAGGATTGGAGAACTGCTACCGATAATATTTATCCATTGCTTGATGCAATAGTTGAACATATACCTGGTCCTGAGTATATTAAAGGAACATTACAGTTGTTAATTACTGCCTTAAATTATTCTTCGTATGTTGGAAGGATTGCTATTGGACGAATTCACAGGGGTGAAATAAAGGTAGGCCAAATGGTTTCGATGGTGAAACGGGATGGTTCTGTTGTGAAATCAAAAATAAAGGAACTTTTCCTTTTTGAAGGACTTGGCAGGTTAAGTGTTACAGAGGCTGGCTCTGGCGAAATCTGCGGAATTGTGGGTATTGATGGTTTTGATATTGGTGATACAATTGCTGATTTAGAGAACCCTGAAGCACTTGACCCAATAGCGATTGATGAGCCTACCATGAGTATGTTATTTGCTATTAATGATTCACCATTTTTTGGTCAGGAAGGCAAATTTGTAACATCGCGGCACATAAAAGATCGCCTGACAAAGGAATTGGAGAAAAATTTGGCTTTAAGAGTGGAAGATACGGATTCGGCAGACAAGTTTATTGTATACGGCAGGGGTGTTCTCCACTTGTCTGTTCTGATTGAAACCATGCGGAGAGAGGGCTATGAACTCCAGGTTGGGCAACCAAAAGTATTATTTAAAGATATTGCCGGCATCAAAAGTGAACCTATCGAAGAAATGACAGTTGATGTGCTTGATGATTTCGCCGGACGCGTTATTGATATGGTTACCAACAAAAAAGGTGAATTGCTTTCAATGGAAAACAAAGGTGACAGGACTCATCTTGATTTTAAAATTCCTTCAAGAGGCATTATCGGATTAAGAACCAGGATGTTAACTGCAACAAATGGTGAAGCAGTTATGTCGCATAGATTTATTGGCTATGAGCCCTATCGTGGAGAGATTGAAAGGAGACAAAATGGGTCGTTAATAGCTCTTGAGGCTGGCTCTGCATTTGCATATTCTCTTGATAAATTGCAGGATAGGGGCAAATTTTTTATTGTTCCTACTCAAAAGGTATATACTGGCCAGGTAATAGGTGAAAGTAGTAAAAGTGGCGATATAGTTGTAAATATTTGTAAATCGAAAAAATTGACGAATATGCGTGCTTCCGGCTCAGATGATAAAACCCGGTTAACACCACCAATAGTTTTTAGCTTAGAGGAGGCTTTGGAATATATACAAGAAGATGAATATGTTGAAATAACCCCCAAAACTATTAGGCTGAGAAAAATTCTACTGGATGAAACGGAAAGAAAGCGGGAAGCAAAAAAAATATAAATGTCTTTGGGCTAATATTTATATAGATTTTATTCCGTTTAAATAAAAGAAAAATATGCTGGCAGTGTATTAAGTTGCCAGCATATTTATTTAATATATCCCTTAAACCTGCATTAAAAAGTAAGCCTGAATTGCACGGGCATAACAATGTGAAGATTAAATTTTATTTATTTTCATTAAGGTAGAAATTTAGCTTACGAAATAAATTTTCGACTTTTATTGGTTTCGCAATATAATCATCACACCCTGCTTTCATGAATCTTTCCTGATCTCCTTTCATTGCAAATGCCGTTTGGGCTAAAATTGGAATCCCTGGATTTTTAATTTTTATTTCTTTAGTAGCTTCAATTCCATCCATTACAGGTAGTTTGATATCCATTAGAATTAAATCAACTTTTTTATCTTCTTCTATTATTTTAACTGCTTCAAGACCGGTAAAAGCTCTGTAAATTGTTGCATTAGAGGATTTTAACAGTTTCTCTAGAAATAAATAATTAAGATCTTCGTCCTCAACAATTAGGATGGTCTTATCTTTAAGATCTAATTCAGAAAAGTCAAACGGGTCAGAATTTTCTTTTTCTTCGCTATTTAAAACTATTTCTTTATGATAAGGCAATGTAAAATAAAATTTGGATCCTTTTCCAGGTTCGGATTCTACCCACATATCACCACCAAGCAGTTGGATTAGTTTTTTTGAGATGGTCAGTCCTAACCCTGTCCCCCTGTATAATTTAGAGCCGCTATCTTCAAGTTTTCGAAACCTGTCAAATATAATTTGCTGCTTATTTTGGGGTATACCAATTCCTGTATCAGAAACATAAAACAACAATTGCAATTGATCCTTTTTTTTAAACCCAAAATTTATTTTTCCTTTTTCTGTAAATTTTATGGCATTATCAATAAGGTTGGTAAAAACCTGTTTAAATCTAAGTGGATCGCTTGTAATATTTGTTAAATTTTTATCGTTTAAATTATCAAAGATAATTTCCACATCTGTTTGTCTAATATTCTTGTAACTTGAGAAAAGTTCTTGCATCACTTGATTGATATTAAAATCAGTTCTGTTGATACTAATTTTTTCAACCTCAATTTTTGAAAGATCAATAATATCATTGATTAAGCCTAATAAACTATTACTGCTGCCTTTAATAATTTTAACATAAGTTTCTCTTTCTTCAGGACTTAATGAGTCTCTACCAAGTAAATCGGCAAATCCAACTATGGCATTCATTGGAGTTCTGATTTCGTGGGACATGTTGGCCAGGAAGGCCGATTTTAGTTTGTCTGCCTCTTCTGCTTTTATTTTAGCTGCTTTTAATTTTTCTTCGTATAATTTCCTATCGGTGATGTCTCTGCAAATGGCAAAAATCTTGCTAGCTTCAAGTTCAGTTTCCAATAGGGCATTCATCAATATGTAGGAATTTTGTCCATTTGGT
Source organism: Bacteroidales bacterium (assembly GCA_029210905.1). Classification (GTDB taxonomy): domain Bacteria; phylum Bacteroidota; class Bacteroidia; order Bacteroidales; family NBLH01; genus NBLH01. The sequence continues at coordinate 3,388 of JARGGF010000718.1, forward strand.
TTTTCAAAGGTAATTTCAAAATCAGAGATAGAACCACTTTTTTTGCATGTGTCAATTGCCTTTATAATTTGCTCTTCAGATTCCCTTGAAG
>JARGGF010000719.1 GCA_029210905.1 Bacteroidales bacterium
GGCCAAAGCCCAGTATAAAATTGGTTTATAAAAATGAACAACTGTAGATAAGGCTCCCAGAACCACTGCTACTATGGCACTAACAAAAAGAAGGTTTGAAAAAGTACTGTTTCGTGCACCTAAAGGCATCCATTGGGTGGTTAAAAAGTACACAACTACCAATAGGGTGAGTGCAATGTTAATCTGGTTAACCCTTTCTTTGGCTTTACTTTTCCATTTATTTTCCAATAAATTGTTCAGGCCAAATAAAATAAGCGCAATGGCAAGTATTGCTTTAACAAAAAAGAAAGCAATTATACCAATAATTACCACTACAATATTTGTAATCCTTTTTGAATTTTTTTTACGCGATTTAATCGAAAAAATAATATCGGCCAACGCCGGGATAAAAATCAGACCAATAAGAAATGCCGAAATCATGGCAAATGTTTTTGTAAATGCAAGTGGGCGGAAAAGTTTTCCTTCAGCCGCCTGCATGGCAAATACGGGTAAGAAACTAACAATAGTAGTTGCCAGCGCGGTAATTACTGCCGGCGCCACCTCCGAAACTGACTGATAGATGATATTGGTTATCTGTTTTCGGTCGGCATTTTTATTTTCTGGCATTTCAAGCCATCGGACGATGTTTTCGGTAAACACTACCCCCACATCCACCATTACCCCAATGGCTATTGCAATACCTGACAAGGCAACTATGTTTGCATCTACATTAAAATAGCGCATTGCAATAAATGTCATCAATACCCCAATGGGTAGAAGACTGGAAATTAAAACCGATGCCCGAAGATTCATTACCAGCACAATCACTACAATAATGCTTATTAAAATTTCAAGTGAGAGCGCCTCCTCCAATGTACCAAGGGTTTCCTTTATTAGTCCTGTACGGTCGTAAAACGGTACAATGGTTACTTTTGAAACAGTGCCATCGGCCAGCGTTTTTGATGGAAGTCCGGAACTGATTTCTTTAATTTTTTCTTTCAGGTTATTAATTACTTCAAGAGGATTGGCACCATAACGGGCTACAACTACCCCTCCAACTGCTTCAGAACCACCTTTGTCAAGACCGCCTCTTCGGGTTGCAGGCCCATAGGTGATAAAAGCTACATCTTTTAAGCGGACCGGAACATTGTCACGTACCGTGACCACACTTTCTTCCAAATCGGAAAGATTTTTAATGTAGCCAAGCGCCCTTACAAGGTATTCCACCTTATTAAATTCAATGGTCCGTGCCCCAATATCAAGATTGCTCTTTTTAACAGCATTCATGATTTGCCCGACGTTTACACCATAAGCTTTCATGGCATTGGGGTCTATTTCAATCTGGTATTCTTTAACAAATCCGCCAATAGCAGCAACTTCTGATACACCTTTGGCTGAAGTGAGGCCATAACCCACGTAAAAATCCTGTAAGGTTCGCAATTCCTGAGGATCCCAGCCTCCTGCAGGGTTTCCATCCGGATCGCGCCCTTCAAGGGTGTACCAATAAATTTGACCCAGCGCCGTAGCATCCGGACCTAGTGCAGGCTTTACATCATCAGGTAATGTTCCCGCAGGTAATGAATTTAGTTTTTCAAGAATCCGGGTCCTGCTCCAATAAAATTCTACACCTTCTTCAAAAATGATGTAGATGCTTGATAAACCAAATATAGAACTGCTCCTGATGGTTTTTACGCCAGGAATCCCCAGGAGTGCAGTGGTTAAGGGATAAGATATCTGATCTTCAATATCCTGTGGCGAGCGACCAGACCACTCGGTATACACAATTTGTTGGTTTTCTCCAATGTCCGGAATAGCGTCAACCGGGACAGGATCGTTTGGTAATATTCCTGTTTGCCAGTTAAATGGTGAGGTTGCTATACCCCATACCACAAAAATGAGCAAAAACAAAAAGGTCACCAATTTATTTTCTAAAAAGAATTTAATGATTTTGTTTAACATATCTGTTATTTAGATTTTAGATATTAGAAGTTAGAAATTAGACATTAATATTGTTTGGTTAAGACTTGATGTTTATTGGTGTATTGGTTTACTTATGTATTTGTTTATTACAAGAATATATATCAATGCCGTTTAGTTAACAAATAAGGCTTCACTCCTTTTGTCATTGGTCACTGGTCATTAGTCATTAAATGACCAGTGACCAATGTCTAATGACCTTGTTAATTTTTAGCAATAAGCTTAACTAAACGACATTGAATATAGAACTATAAATTGAAATTTTAAATTCAGGGACAAGTACCCTTATCTATGTTGAATTAACTATTTAAAAATTAGTTCCCAATCAACGAAAACGCAGCCCAATTCGAAGGAAAAGCAGTTTCTTTGTCATTTATCATATCAAGTTTTGCATTTCTCAGGGCCAAAGAATAGGATTTCCCTTTTAGGATATTTTCATAAAATTTAATCATCAATGTGCAGGCATCTTTGTCATTAATTTTCCACAACGAAAATACAATGTTCGGAACTTTGTTATACAAAAAACCACGGGTTAATGACATTATCCCCTCCCCTTTTTCAAGTTTGCCAATCCCTGACTCACAGGCACTTAACACAACCAGTTCAGCATTTAAATCCAAATCGTAAATTTCCTTGGCATATAAAATACCATCTGCATTCTGTTCAATTTGCCAATCTTCTAGAACTTTTTTGTTGGGAATTTCGGAATTATCTTTTACAAATGCCAGCCCGCTCAACTCCGGATGGATATTATTAATAATGCCATGCGTGGCAATGTGCAGGTATTTATTATGTTTTGAATTGTTTTTAAGTTTTTGTTCAGTTGCATTAGTACCAAACAGGTTTTTGGTGTTTATTCCCTGCGATTCAAAAAGTTGTGCAATTTCATTTACTTCTTTTCCTGAATAGGGCAAAGGTTTATATTCGTGATTATTCACCAGGCTATTAATTACATCTTCCGGAAGGGATCTGTCTAAAAAGCTCAAATTTGTACTATCTATTTTTAGAAAAAGGCTGGTACTGTCAGAAAAAGGTGCCAATCCTAAAAACCCATTGCCCAAATTATCCTTTTGTGTATATTGAATGCTTTCCAGCCATAAATTGGCTGAATATTGGGTAACAATTTCGTAATCTTTAATCAGATAATCCAGTTTTGAGAAATCGATATTATTTGCAGTATTTTGTTTTTTTGAGATGAATGAGCCAAAAGGAAGATAAAGCAACTGTCCATCGGGTATAATAATTAGTTTTGTTTTATTGAGTATTGATTTCCGAACGGGTTTTATCAAATTATTATACAGATAAATACTTTTATCCTGAAATTCGTTAAAGCGGTGTTTTTTTATACAGGCAATATAATCTATTATTTTATCCTTAAAATCAGGTTCAATTTTACTTCTTATCAAATCTGCGCCGCCCTTTTGCACGGTAAAACAATAAATAAACGAGTCTGTCATAAAGTACTCAAGCATTGCTTCATCGGCTTTCAATTGCTGTTGAATTTGCAGTATCAATTTTTTTT
>JARGGF010000071.1 GCA_029210905.1 Bacteroidales bacterium
ACAAAAATATTTTAAATCTAAAAAGACTATAAATTAACTTTAATTACTGCAACTGAAAAAAACTTTCCGGATCAACTGCCTTCTTATTTATCCTAACTTCATAATGCAAATGTGGCCCGGTTGATAAGCCAGTGTTCCCAACCAGGCCTATTAAGTGATATCGATCTACTTTCTGGCCCCTTTTAACCTTAATTTTGCTTAGGTGAGCATAAACAGTAATATATCCATAGCCATGATCGATTTTAACGCACATACCAAACCCACCGTTGTAGGAAGCTTGTATAACTGTTCCAGCACCAGTTGCAAAAACTTTTGCTCCTTTTTCTGCCACCAAATCAATACCATTATGCATTCTTTTAAAGTTCAGGATAGGATGTCTTCTTATGCCATATGGGGCAGCAAATTTTTCAAGTTCTTCTTTTTTTATTGGTAAAATTGCCGGAATATGTGCCATTTTGATTTCTCTGGCTTTAACCAAATCAATTAACTGATCAAATGATTTAGATTGTACTTCAAGCTGTTTAGAAAGTATATCTATTCTTTTTGCAGTTGAAATAAGCTTGTCTGAGTTGACATTGCCTTTGTATTTTTTATAATAATCCGCTCCTCCAAAACCAGCATTTCTAATACTTATGGGCATTGATTTAGCAGCCAACACTTTTCTATAAATGGCTTCGTCATTTTTTTGAATATTTAATAAAGCTGCCTCTGCTCTTGCCATATCTTTATTTAACTGTTCAAGTTGATGATTTAAAATAAGCCTTTCCTCTTCAATCTCCCTCTTTCTTTCGGTATGCAGCATAAAAGAAAATGCGGTAAAAGCCCACAAAACAATAATTACTAGAATTGTTGTTTTCTTAAAGCCTGATTTTTTTTTATTAAAATTCTTTTGAATTTGTTCCATATATACTCATTCATATTAATACTATCGATTTAAGCAACCTGAATTTTAGTTGCCAATCGATTAATTATTTGAAAAATGTAATGTTTTTTGGGGGTTACTTTTGTGTATTTTAAATGAAGTAATTCATATTGTATATCACTTTGAGCTTTTCAGCCCTTTAAATAGTAGTTTTCATTTAATATCTAATATGAAAATTTAAGATTTCTAATCAAGTCTACTTTCTTATTCGAATTATTTTTTTACTTAAAAATAAGCTTTTTTTAGAGCTTTATCTATTAAGTCGATTGGTCATTTTAGAATTTTTATTCAAAAAAAAAGAATCTCCGCACTTGCAGAGATTCGATAAAATTGTGGGCCCACCAGGGCTTGAACCTGGGACTCCCTGATTATGAGTCAGGTGCTCTAACCAACTGAGCTATGGGCCCCGAAAAATTATTTTCGGAGGGCAAAAATACAATTATTTTGGAAATAACTAAACTTTTTTGGAAATTATTATCTTTTGGTTTGAAAAATCCTACCATGCTTAATTGCAATCAACTGATTATCTGCATGTAAAAAAGATGGATAAACACTTTCAATTTAGGTTATTATCACCAGACTGCTTTAATTTTGGCAATTTATCTATTATTTCGTTTGTTTTACTGGCAAATCCGCAACTAAATCTTCTCTCCCTTCCTAATTGTACGTATAGTCAGTGAAAGAAACTAAATAATAATGTTAAAATGTATGCTAAAATATGTTAATAACTTGTTATTAACTCGTTTTTTTTGTACCTTGTATAATTGCAAAATCATTGTTAAACACCTTTAAAAAAACTGTGCGGATGAATATAAAATATAGGAATGAACAGATGGATATGATAAGATTTGGATCTTTTCCAAGTGTTAACCCGGCCATTAAAACTAAAAGTGACCAAAATTTTACTGAGATTCATGAAGAATCGGAGCTTTGCATCGCATGTGCCCGGGGCAACTATAATACGGTAAAGGAATTAATTGATCGCGGTGCCGACATTAACAAAAAAGATTCTGCAAATCTTAGCCCAATAATGAGGGCAGCTTCAAACGGACACAGAGATATTGTAGAATTACTGGTGAGTCAGGGAGCTAAAATTAGTTATGATGTGCTGTGCTCTGTAAAAACTAAAATTAATTTATTGGAAGAAAATGCTAAAACCGGCAATGGAGATCCTTATGCTGTGGCACTTTGGAAAAATTTTCTGGAATACTTAATTCAAGAAGGAAAAAAACAATAATAGGTGGATTATTTGTTCATGCCACTTTTCATTTAAAATCCTTAAAGCATCCGATACACAATGGATGCTTTAAGGATTTTTTTTTTAAAGGTTCTTACTCAAATATCCATGAACCGTAGTAAGATGAAAAAAAGTATTAAAACTTTTCAAACTCATCATCCAGGTTAGTATCATCCCTAAGATTAATATTAACCCCCTGGGATGGAGCTTTTTTAGCAGTTAAAACTTCACGTTTTTTTTCCTTGTAAACCATTTCCTTCTTTGGTGCTACATTTATGGATGATATTTTCTTTTGTGCAATAATTGCATTTATCTTAAAATAGTCAATAGCATCATTCAGTAATTCAGCCTGTCGTGTTAGTTCCTGTGCATTGGCTGAAAGCTCTTCGGCTGCAGCTGCATTTTGTACAGTAACATTATTTAATTGCTGAACTGCCCCACTTACCTGATTTATTCCTTCATGCTGCTCATTGCTTGATACCGAAATATTTTTAATTAACTCAGCAGTTTTTTCAATTTCAGGAACAACATCCTGCAATAATTTGTTAGTCTCATTACTAATGGCCATGCTCGATTTTGATAAAGAATTAATTTCATCAGCTGCACTTTTACTCTTCTCTGCCAGTTTTCTTACTTCCGAGGCTACAACGGCAAAGCCTTTTCCACTTTCGCCTGCGCGTGCTGCTTCAACTGCTGCATTTAGTGCAAGTATGTTTGTTTGAAAGGCAATATCATTGATAACCAGTATTTTATTCGATATTTCTTTTACCGATTGATGGCTCATTTCAGAGGATTTCTTCATTTTTATTAAGTCATTTAATGCTTTTTCTGCAATTTGTTTAGTATCTGATAAACTTCCAGAGTTCTGCTTGATATTTGCAGTAATTTCTTCAATAGTCGATGAAATCTCCTCAGAAGATGAAGCCTGCTCACTGCTTCCTTGCGAAAGATTGTTCGAACTAGAACTAAGTTGTACACTTGATGAACTTAAGTTTTCTGAGCCTTCTTTTACTCTTAAAACCACTTTTTTCAAACTTTTAGAAAGATTAAGAATGGAGCGGGATAATATCCCTAATTCATCTTCCCTGTCCTGATATTGTTTATCAACAGTTATTTCAAGGTTGCCTTCTGCTAATTTTTCAAGGTTACCTAGTGCCTCATTTAGTGGCATTTTTATAGTTTTATAAATGATGTATACAAAAAGAATAGACACTCCAATTCCAATGGGCATTGAAATATATTGCGGATAAACATCGGCAAATGCTGTTTGTAGCTTTGTGTTTGATGAAGTAATAATAATATTGGCAGCCCAAAGACCAGCTATTCTGAAAAGAATGCTATTTTTGAATAACAGCCTAACAATTATAATTGCTACTGGTGTTCCAATAATAATAAGAATTAATGCCTGTTTGATAACTGGATTCATAAGGTTATGTATTAGTGATTATGAGTATATTACAAAATAAGAACATTGCCTTCTGATATTTTTCAATAATACCTGGACAGAACCGTCTTTATTTTCCCGACTTTTAGACCTAAACTCCATATTTTCACGACTAAAATCCTGCCCATAAATTTAAAAAAAAACACCGAGAAGATCCCGATGTATTAAAATTAGTTTTTATGTTAACATTGTTTAGGAAATATTTTGACACTAAAAGAATCAGCCATCTTCTTCATCAAAACATTGCCTGGTTCTATTTCATTCGATGACAATCAGTTATTTGTCCTAATGGAGGGATTAGATTTTATACATATTTTTACCTAAAACTTTTCAAAATCATCATCGCTTTTTTTATCATCTATTAAATCAATAATAACACCCTTTGATGGCCTATTTTTAGTCAAATATTGTTCTTTTGGGAGCCTTTTTGTTTCTCGCTCTGCGTAAGTGTTTGAAGGTGAAACTTGTACTTGCTTTTTTACAGAAACATGTGCTAGCTTGAAATAATCAATTGATGTATTTAAGCTTACTGTCCGCTGAGTGAGTTCATGGGCATTTGCAGAAAGTTCTTCAGCAGAAGAAGCATTTTGCTGAGTAATATTATTTAATTGCGACAATGCATCATTAACTTGATTGATACCTAAGTGTTGTTCATTGCTACTTAAGGATATTCCTCTTATTAGCTCTGTTGTCTTCTCAATTTCAGGAACAAGTGCCTGGAGCAACTGGTTTGTCTCGTTGCTAATGGCCATGCTTGATTTGGATAAGGAATTAATATCATCAGCTGCTGATTTGCTTTTTTCAGCAAGTTTTCGTACTTCAGATGCCACAACTGCAAAACCTTTACCACTTTCACCAGCACGGGCCGCCTCAACAGCTGCATTAAGAGCAAGTATATTTGTTTGAAAGGCTATGTCATTGATGACCAGTATTTTATTAGATATTTCCTGTACAGACTGATGACTTAATTCTGCCGATTTTTTCATTTTAAGCAAATCATTCAGCGCTTTTTGGGCAATTTGTTCGGTATTTGATGAGCTTTCAGTGTTTTGCTTAATATTGGTATTAATTTCTTCAATAGTAGAGGAGATTTCTTCAGTGGTAGAGGCTTGTTCGCTACTTCCGTGGGACAGATGCTCAGAGCTATTACTTAGCTCAATACTGGTTGTTCTTAAATGGTCTGAACTTTCTTTTACATTTGAAATAACATTTTTTAAATTCATTGAAAGCGTTGAGATTGATTGTGATAAAACGCCAAGTTCATCAGTTCTATTTTCAAATTCTTTATCAACAACAATTTCGAGATTACCATTCGATAAAGTTTTTAGATTTATAAGAGCTTGATTTAATGGAGATTTTATCGTTTTATAAATAATGTAAATAAGTATAAATGAAACAATTACTCCTACAGGTGTTGAAATATACTGTGGGTAGGCATCCTTAAAATTATCTGCAAGTGTTGTATTAGCTGATACAAAAATTATATTTGATGCCCAAAGTGCGGCCATTCTGAAAAAAATACTATCCTTAAACAGAAAGCGGATTAAAACAACAGCTAAAGGGATTCCTACAATAAGAATAATTATCACTTTTAAGATTGCTGGGTTCATAAAATTGATTTTAAGTTAGTATATCTATTAAAGAATGTTTTGTAATCCATAAATTTAGTCTAAAATAAACGATATTCTATTATACTCAAAAAAATTTAGTACCTGACAAAAAAATAAATCTTACTAATTCATTCTAAAGCAATTTTTTATGTTTTTTTCCCAAAAAAAAACACCGAGAATAACCCAGTGTTTTCATTAACTTTATCGTAAAACTCTAATTAGTATTCTCCCCAGCTTTTTATACTCAAATCCTCTATGTTAAGCCTGGTAAATGCATACACAAATGCCGAAGCCAGGCGCGCATTGGTGACCAAAGGAATGTTATAATCAATGGCTGAACGCCTTATGGTATAATCATTGGCTAACTCGCCCTGCGTCAGGTCTTTAGGGATATTTATAACCAAATCAAATTGTTTGTTTTTAATATAATCCAACACATTTGGTGTTTTATTTTCATCAGGCCAATGCAGCATGGTTACGGGCAAACCATTTGCCAGTAAAAAATCATAAGTGCCTTTTGTAGCATAGAGATTTAGACCTTTTTCAACCATCATCCTGCAGCTGTTAAGCATTTCCACTTTATCACGGATTGGACCACTCGACACCATTACATTACCTTTTGGTACCCTGTAACCCACTGATAACATGGCTTTTAAAACAGCATCATAATAGCTGTCGCCAATACATCCAACTTCTCCTGTTGACGACATATCCACGCCTAAAATTGGATCAGCTTTGGCCAAACGCGAAAATGAAAACTGAGAAGCTTTTATCCCGATGTGGTCTATTTCGAAAATTGATTTTTCGGGTGTCTGGTATGGTAAACCCAACATTACATTGGTAGCCAATTCTATTAAATTTGATTTTAATACTTTTGAAACGAAAGGGAAACTCCTGGATGCACGCAAGTTGCACTCAATTACCTTAATATCATTGTCTTTGGCCAGAAACTGCATGTTAAATGGCCCGGAAATATTTAATTCCTTTGCTATTTTTCGTGCCGCTTTTTTAATTCGCCTAACTGTTTCAAAATAAAGCTTTTGCGGAGGAAAAACCATGGTAGCATCCCCAGAGTGCACACCGGCAAATTCGATGTGTTCGCTCATGGCATAAGCCACCATTTCTCCTTTATCTGCCACAGCATCAATTTCAATTTCTTTGGCTTGCTCAATAAATTCTGTCACCACCACTGGATATTGTTTCGAAACCTGTACCGCCAGATTTAAAAAATGTTCCAATTCTTCTTTATTAGAAACCACATTCATTGCAGCTCCTGAAAGAACGTAAGAAGGACGAATCAATACAGGAAATCCTACTTTGTTTACAAATGAATTAATTCCCTCAAGACTTGTTAATTCCTGCCAAACAGGCTGGTCTATACCTAATTCATCAAGCATCATAGAGAATTTGTGCCTGTTTTCGGCCCTGTCAATGGAAAGTGGTGAAGTGCCTAAAACCGGGACATTTGAACTATGTAACCGGGTAGCCAGATTATTCGGAATCTGGCCCCCGGTTGATAGTATCAGCCCCTTAGGATTTTCTAAATCAACAATATCAAGTACACGCTCGAACGTCAATTCATCAAAATACAATCTATCGGTTACATCATAATCCGTAGAAACAGTTTCCGGGTTGTAATTTATCATTACGGAACGCAGACCTGCTTTATTAATGGTGTTGATGGCATTTACCCCACACCAGTCAAACTCTACAGAACTCCCAATCCTGTATGCACCTGAGCCTAAAACAATTACCGACCTTCCATCATTTTCAAATTCAATATCATGTTTAGTCCCACTATAAGTCAGGTAAAGATAGTTAGTAAAAGCTGGATATTCCGCTGCTAATGTGTCTATTTGCTTAACTGCCGGCAAAATCCCTCTTGCCTTTCGATGGGTGCGCATACTTAAAACGGCTTCCTGCATATTTGAAAAATCGTCATTAAGAATTAAACGTGCCAACTGGAAATCGGAAAAACCTTTGCGTTTTGCTTTCAACAAGACCTCATCAGGCAATTCAGCGTAAGACTGGTAATTTTCAATTTGCCTGGATAAATCAAATATGATTTTTAGCTTTTGCAGGAACCACTTGTCTATTTTAGTTAATTCGTGTATTTTATCAACAGAATAATTTGCCTCAAAGGCTTTTTCAATGACAAAAATTCTGGTTTCAGTAGGTTCCGAGAGTTCTTTTTCAATATTGTCAATGTTTATTTCCTTGTTTCCTACAAATCCATGTGCCCCCTGCCCAATCATTCTTAACCCCTTCTGGATGGCTTCTTCAAAGGTAGTTCCAATAGCCATTACCTCTCCAACAGATTTCATTGATGAGCCTATCAAACGCGAAACACCTTCGAACTTATTCAAATCCCACCTGGGAATTTTACATACTACATAATCGAGTGCTGGTTCAAAAAATGCAGAAGTAGTTTTGGTAATTGAATTTTTTAGCTCAAAAAGGCCATAACCCAATCCAAGTTTTGCTGCCACAAATGCTAAAGGATATCCGGTTGCTTTTGAGGCCAATGCAGATGAGCGCGAAAGGCGTGCATTTACTTCAATTACCCGGTAATCCTGCGAAAATGGATCGAGTGCATACTGCACATTACATTCGCCAATAATGCCAATATGTTGAATAATTTTAATCGAAAGTGCCCTTAATTTATGATACTCAGCATTGGTAAGTGTTTGCGAAGGGGCTATAACTATACTTTCTCCAGTGTGAATTCCAAGAGGGTCAAAATTTTCCATATTACACACGGTAATACAGTTGTTGTATTTATCTCTAACCACCTCGTATTCAACCTCTTTCCATCCTTTAAGTGACTCTTCAATCAAAACCTGGTTACTGTATGAAAATGCATTGTTTACCAAAGGTAAAAGCTCTTCTTTATTGTTGGCAAATCCACTTCCCATTCCACCTAAGGCATAGGCAGCTCTTGCAATTATTGGATAACCAAGTTTTTGAGCGGCAGCAAGAGCTTCTTCCACATTATTTGTAGCAATGCTTCTGGCCGATTTTACATTTATCTGGTTTAATTTTTCAACAAATATATCCCGATCTTCAGTATCAATAATTGATTGTACGGGAGTACCCAGAACTTCAATATTATATTTCTCAAAAATGCCATTTTGAAAAAGCGCTACTCCGCAATTTAAGGCAGTTTGACCTCCAAAGGCTAATAAAATACCATCCGGTTGTTCTTTTTTTATAACCTCCTCAACAAAATGTGGTGTTACTGGCAGAAAATAAATTTCATCAGCTACACCTTCCGAAGTTTGCACTGTAGCAATATTGGGGTTAATTAGAACTGTTTTTACACCTTCTTCTTTCAATGCCTTAAGTGCCTGAGATCCAGAATAGTCAAATTCACCCGCTTCTCCAATTTTAAGGGCTCCCGAACCAAGCACTAAAACTTTATTGTATTTTTTCATTTTTAAAATCAGCTATTAGATTTGAGATATTAGAGGCTAAAAATTATTAGAGGTTCTAATATCAATTTGTTTTATTCGACTTAATCATTTCAATAAAATCATCAAAAAGAAACTCCGTATCTGTAGGCCCACCGGAGGCTTCAGGGTGAAACTGGGTAGAAAAAAAAGGCTTACTTTTGTGTCGGATTCCTTCACTGGTTCCATCATTTACATTAATAAACAAGGGTTCCCATTCAGAGCCAAGTGATTTATTATCAACTGCATACCCGTGATTCTGTGAAGTAATGTAACATTTGTTCTCCCCAACTTTTTGTACCGGTTGATTATGGCTCCGGTGTCCATATTTCAATTTATAAGTAGATGCCCCAGATGCCAATGCCATGAGCTGGCTTCCCAAACAAATTCCGAAAATCGGAGTGTCATTTGCCAGGGCAGTTTTCAGGTTTGCAATAGCTGCCTCACAGTTTTCGGGATCACCCGGCCCGTTTGAAATAAACAGACCATCAAAATCATCATTGTTATAATTGTAATCATGAGGAACACGAACCACTGTAGTGTCTCTGTCTAAAAAACAGCGGATAATATTATTTTTCACTCCACAATCCACCAGCATGATTTTATATTTGCCTTCACCATATATTTCTTTATCAGCGGGGCTGACTTGCGCAACAAGATTGTCCTTACCGGGATCATACCAAGCTGCATCTACCTCATCAATAATAATTTTTCCCAGCATGGTTCCGCTCTCTCTCAGAATCTGAGTAAGTTCACGGGTATCGATGCCATAAATGCCAGGTATTTGCTGCGACTTTAACCAGTCTCCCAGGCTTTCAGCTGCATTCCAATGGCTGTATTCCTCGGAATAATCTGAAACTATAAATGCCTGAACAGCAATCCTTTCCGATTCATAAAATTTCATCATATTTTGTTCCGAATCGCGTACCGGAACCCCATAATTGCCCACTAAAGGGTAGGTGGCCACCAGAATCTGTCCTTTGTAAGACGGATCTGTCAAACTTTCAGGATAACCCGTCATAGCTGTATTAAATACAACCTCGCCTGCAATTGACTTTTCATATCCAAAAGATACGCCCGTGAACTCTTTTCCGTTTTCAAGGATAATTTTTGCTTTCTTCATTTTCCTCACTTTATTGCACTTGTTGCTTTGTTAGTAGCTGTTCTATTTTTTTTTCTATTTTTCCAAAGTTAAATTCTGCTAATATGTTTGTCATCTTTTCAGTAATTTGCTGGTTGCATAAATTACCAATGCTCCCTTCGTGGGTATGTTTAATATTTTTGTTTGGTTCAAATTTGCCTTCCTCAATTTCCTCTCCCACAATTTGGTAGGCTGCACGAAAGGGGATTCCTGAAAGAACCAGTTCGTTTACTTTCTCAACACTAAAAACATATTTATACCGATCATCATCAATGATATTTTTATTGATAATGACATTTTCAAACATAATGGTAGTAGCTTTAATACATGATTTTAATTCATTAAATGAAGGAAAAAATAATTCTTTAATTATCTGTAAATCACGAAAATATCCACTTGTCAAGTTGCCGGTAACAGCCCCAATTTGTTGAGGTAAAGCTTGTAATTTATTGCATTTACCCCGGATCAATTCAAAAACATCGGGATTTTTTTTATGTGGCATGATGCTTGAGCCTGTTACCAACTCATCAGGAAAGCTCAAAAATGCAAAATTCTGGCTCATAAACAAACAAACATCTGCAGCCATCTTTGCAAGGGTAGAAGCAACAGAAGCTAATGCAAAACTGACTGTTTTTTCAGTTTTGCCGCGCCCCATCTGGGCATAAATGGAATTATAATTCAGATTTTCAAAGCCTAAAAGCTCAGTAGTCATTGTTCTGTTAATTGGAAATGAAGAACCGTAACCGGCAGCAGAACCTAATGGATTTTGATTTGCTATACGAAATGCTGCCTGCAATAATATCATATCATCGGTCAGGCTTTCAGCATATGCTCCAAACCACAATCCAAATGACGATGGCATGGCCACCTGAAGGTGTGTGTAACCAGGCATAAGAGCATCCTTGTGCTTTTCACTTAATTGAATAAACTGGTGAAATAAATTTTCAACATCCTTAACTAATAATTGTATTTCGCTACGTATAAATAGTTTAATATCAAGCAGT
>JARGGF010000720.1 GCA_029210905.1 Bacteroidales bacterium
TACTTTTATGGATTTATTAAAAATCTGAAAATCAGTAAATACCACCTTTGACAAATTTTTATTGTACTTAATGCTTTTTGTTTGAAACATATTAAAGCCATTAGGTCCTCCAAAAATTAATTCGCCCTTTCGGGTTTTAAAACTTGCATTAGCATTAAATTCCTGTCCCTGCAGGCCATCAGCCTCAGTATAATTATAGATGGTAAAATGAAAGTCTTCCCTTGGCCTTTCAGGATTCACTATTATCTGGCTTAGACCGCTGGATTTGCTTATCCAAACTGATTGATATTCGTCTTCGAGAATACAATTAATAATATCCTGTGGCAGGCCATCTTCTTTTCTGAAAATTTTCGAAAAATCTGATTGCGGATCGATTACAGTTAAACCTTCCCGCGTGGCAACCCACAACAATCCTCTTGAGTCTTCGTATACTGCATTTACGTTGTTATTACTTATTTGCAGCTGAATTGTTCTATTATCTAAAGGATGATTTCTATAACGATTCTCGTCAATATCGTAAAAAACAACTCCAACACCGGTAGCAATAAACAAATTCCCATTTCGCATTTTGAAAATTTGGTTAACAAATGGTGAAGGTAATGTGGTTTGACCTTGATTTGGCACCTTAATAAAACCACCTAATTGCTTATCAAACAAGACGATACCTCCCCCAAGAGTACCAATCCAAATTCTTTTATTCTTGTCCTGGGTGATGGTCCAGATATTATCATTGCTTAGACCTTTTCCTGTTTCTTTTGAAGCGCTGTATCTTATAAAATTTTGTCCGTTAAATGTATTCAGTCCTCCTGTAAATGTACCTATCCATAAAAGTTCCTTATCGTCGATAAACAAACTGACTATTACATTATTGCTTAATGAATTTGAATTATCAGGATCATATTTATAAACCCTGTAATTTTGATTTAATCTATCGAAATAAATTAATCCACCTCCATTTGTGCCAATCCAGAGATTTCCCTTTTTATCTTCGGCGAAACAATTTACATCATTGTATGGCAGACTGTTTTTATCAAATAATAAATTATTATAATGAGGAAACTTATGAATACTTTCATGATAATAGCAAATTCCCTTTTTAAAAGTCCCTATCCAAACAATGTTATTATTGTCAATAAATATATCTGTAATGGAGTTTTGCGACAGACTTTTGGGGTTATCAGCCTGATGGTAAATGGTTTGTAAATTTTTAGAAAACTTGTTAATAACATCTACGCCGCCATGGTCTGTGCCCACCCAAACAAGGCCTTTATCATCCTGTATTATCTTTTTTATTAAATTGCTTGAAAGTTTTATTTCCTTTGATGTAACTGTCAGATGATTCCATTGTTTAGCATTTTTCTGATAGTAGTAGATTCCGTCATTATTGCCATAAACCCATAGGTCTTTTTCTTTATCAACAAAAATACGTCCGCTATATATTTCCCCTTCTAATTTTTCGGTTAGAAATTTATCTGAAAACAGGAGTTTGAAATGCGTATCATCAAAACTTTCAATAATTCCATTATTGTATAAACAATAATAAATACCTCCTTTGTGAAAAATATCTGCTATGGCAGTATTTCTATCCACCTTTGATTCAAAGGGCGCAATCAACTTTTTTTCTTTAAAATCAAAAGTGACGAATCTGTTTTTGCTTTGTGGGATAAACCATATTCGTTTGTTTACATCAATATAAACGCGCGTAATGGGCTCAAAAATTCCATTTTGTTTTAATAAACCCGAAATATTTGAAATAAAAAGTTCTTTTTTTACATCAAAAACTGTATACTCCCAGCGGGTTTGAATCCAAAGATTTCCTTCAGCATCCTCTTGAATATCAACAATATAGTTATCTGGAATTGAATTTGTATCTTTATCATTATGGGTATAATTCACAAAATTAGTCCCATCAAAACGACTTAAACCTGAAGAAGTTCCAACCCAGATAAATCCTCTTGAATCTTTGAAAATACAAGTTGTCTGATTATTTACCAGGCCATTTGAAGCATCTACTCTTAAAAAAGAATATTGAGTCCCAACAGCATATCCCGTGATGTTCATTACCAATAGTAGCTGGGTAAGAAAAATCTTAAAACGAAACATCCTGGGACTCATTTTACAGATAAATTATTTAACTGAAATTTTTATCTTTTGTATTATATTATCAGAGGCATTTCCAACATATATAATATATTCTCCTTTTTCCAGGTTCCAGTCAGAAACAGACTCGTCATAAAAAGCCAAATTGTCAACATTTATGGTAAGTTCCACATTTTTTGAAATGCCTTTTTCCAATAAAACCTTCTTAAAAGCCTTAAGCTCTTTCTGTGCTCTTTCAACTTTCGAATTTGGCATTCCAACATAAACCTGAACTACCTCTGAACCAGCTCTGTCGCCAATATTTGATAGTTGACAACTTATTTTAATTGTTTCCCCGGCAGCATATTCCTTTTTATCCGCTTTGGCATCAGAAATCTTAAAATCAGTATAGGATAAACCATGTCCAAATGCAAATAAGGGTTTTATTTTTTTTGTATCATGCCAACGATAACCTACATAAATATCTTCTTTATAATACTGGTTGATACTGTCGCCAGGATAGGACATTTCCCCAAAACTATGGGCAGCATTATCGTTTAGTTTTACGGGAAAGGTAAAAGGTAATTTACCCGAAGGGTTTTCGTCACCGCTAACAACATCGGCTATAGCAAAGCCAGCATCGCTTCCCAGGTACCATGCCTGCATTACGGTTTTTACACTTGGCAACCATTGCATTTTCACTGCATTGCCACTGATTAAAATAACACCAATATTACTATTTACTTTTGCAAGTTCATTGATTAGCTTGTCCTGGCCAAAAGGCAAACCCAATTGCTTTCTATCACCACCTTCGCAATCCTGAAAATGGTTTTTATTTAGCCCACCAATAAAAAGAACCACATCAGCTTTAGCAGCCACATCAACAGCAGCTTTTATTAGTGAATCAGCATCCAATCTTGAGGGTATTTCCTTGCCCCAGGCAGAAGCACCGGCAGCATAGCCAATAGAATGGACAATTTTAGCATTTGTAAATCTTTTTTGCAATCCTACAAGTGGAGAAATTTCATACTGGGCCTTTAATTCGGAAGACCCACCTCCTACTGTCATAGAACGGGTAGCATTTTCACCTATAACTGCAATGGTTATTTCTTTATCAGGATCAATTGGGAAAAACCCGTTTTTATTTTCTAAAAGCACAATTCCTTCAACTCCAATTTTACGTGCTACCTCATGGTGCTCCTTATTATTCATCCGTCCTGTTAATCTATTTGGATTCATATTAGTGCGGTACATCAACCTCAAAATTCTACGCACTTTTTCATTTACCACACTTTCATCTATCTCCCCGGTTTTTAATTTTTCAAGGAATGGTTTGGCTAAAAAATAATCATCATATGCAAATGTTTTAGTGAAGCTTAATCCATTTGTCCAGG
>JARGGF010000721.1 GCA_029210905.1 Bacteroidales bacterium
AGGCGCATCATGCTGAAATCAAATTGATTAGCAAAAGTGCCTCCAATCAGTCAAATGGAATAATTGCTGAGTTAATATTTAGTAGAGAAATATCAGGACAAATCCAATAAATTTTCCAGATTTTTAAAATCCGGAAAATTATAAAGCGTTCAATTATTCAAGGCTTCCGACCAAAGCCTCCACTTCATTCAATATCTCACACGATTTTACCAGTTTCTTCATGGTGTTATGATCTTTGTGCAAAGGCCTGTCGATATCCAGAAATTCTACGTATTTCCGTATTACCTCTTTGGCTTTTTGAACACCGCGGCCAAACTGATATTCTCTAAAATCAAGAGCCTGAGCAGCTGCCATAAACTCAATGCCCAATATTCCATAAGCATTATCAAGAATCTGGAAGTTTTTTATGGCAGTATTCATTCCCATCGATACAAAATCTTCCTGATCAGCAGCGGCAGGAATAGATTGAACGCTTGCCGGTGCAGAAAGTATCCGCTGCTCAACTATTTGCATATCAGCAGTATACTGGCTCAGCATCATGCCTGAAAACATACCTGCTCCCTTAGTCAAAAATGCAGGAAGACCAACACTCAACGCAGGATTATTCAACCGGTTCATTCTTCTTTCAGACAAGACACTAATCATAGTAATAGCAGCACTCATCATGTCCATTGGCAAAGCAACAGGTGTTCCCTGGAAATTGGCACCCGATAATTGTATGTTTTCGTCGGGGAAAAAAATCGGGTTGTCCCCTACTCCATTTAATTCAATTTCGACCTGTGAACGTGCATATTGTAGTGCATCATGAGCAGCACCAATAACCTGGGGTGTGGAACGCATTGAATAAGCGTCCTGAACTTTGTGGGGCACTTTTTCAAGCTCCAAATCGCCGCCTTCAACTAATTTACGAATGGCATTGGCACTCCTGATAGCGCCTTTAAAACCGCGCGCTTCATGCAGCTTTGTGTTATAAGGTTTCATGTTGGCTTTTAAGGCTTCCAACGACATGGCTGCGGCTATTTCTGCCTGTTTAAGCCAATTATTGGCATCATATAAAAATATGGCGCTCATACCAGTCAGCACGTTTGAACCATTGATGGTAGCCAAACCGTCCCTTGCCTGTAGTCCGGGTATTTCAATTTCGGCCCTATGCAGGGCTTCCTTTCCGCTCAATAACTCGCCTTGATAATAGGCTTCCCCCTCTCCCATCATCAAAAGCGCTATTTGCGACATAGGGGCTAAATCTCCGGAAGCACCTACCGAACCTTTTTGACAAACATAAGGAGTAACTCCTTTGTTTAACATTTCAACCAATGTTTCGGTAATAGCAAGCCGAACTCCGGAATTCCCATGAGCATGTACATTTATGCGTCCAAGCATAGCGGCGCGAACATACTCAAGTTCCATGGCTTCACCAATTCCGGCAGCATGATTATAAATTAGGTATTTTTGGAAATCTTTCACTTGATCATCATCCAAAACTACTTCAGAAAATTCTCCAATACCTGTGTTTACACCATACATTATTTCCCTGGCTTCGATCTTTCTTTCGAGCATGGCCCGGCATCTATTTATTCGTTCTTTGGCTTCGGCATGAAGTTCCACTTTTTTATGATGTCTGGCCACAGCAACAACATCTTCAATTGTTAAGCCGTATCCGGTAATTACATAGTTCATATCAAATAAGTTATTACATTAATTATCTGTCTATCAATATTTTGTTACATTTAAACATTTAATATATAATAGGTTGTAACTACTATTATTTTTTTCAAGTACAAATCTATTTATTATATTTGATAACCAATAATACCATTTAGTTTAACACCTGATAACTATGAATTATAACATTGAGCTTCGACATTTCAGATATTTTCGGGCTGTAGCCGAAGAATTGAGTTTCAGAAAAGCTGCAGAAAAATTATTTATTTCACAGCCAGGATTGAGTAAACAAATCAAACAAATGGAAGATGCTGTGGGAGCGACCTTATTTGACCGCACAAAGCAGAAGGTTTCATTGACTTCAGCAGGGACTTTTTTATTAGGTGAAATTGAATTTATTAACAATCATCTTGAATTGACAATAAATAACCTGAAATTAATTGCTGAAGGTTTTGATGGTGAAGTAAGAATTGGCTTTTTGGGTTCAGCAATGCATAATGTTGTTCCGGAATTAATGGTTAAGCTAAATAAAAATTATCCTAAAATTAAAACTTCGCTCGAAGAAATGTCGAATAAATCGCAGCTACGTGCCATTGAAAACGATCAACTCGATTTGGGATTTGTACGTTTAGCAAGAGTGCCAGAAGGTATAAGTAAAAAGGCTATTTTCAAAGACAGCTTTTCTGTGGTATTGCCAGAGAATCATCAACTAACTGAAAAATCTTTCAATAATGTGGGTCAATTAGCCAATGAAAGTTTTATTTTTTTCACCAGCGATTACAGTCCTTATTATTATGATAAGATGATGAGCATCTGCGAGGATCAGGGTTTTAGTCCAAAAATTTCACACAAATCGGTAAATGCCTTAACCATTTTCAAATTAGTTGAAAACGGGTTGGGTGTAGCTATTGTCCCCACCACTTTACAGCATGGTTTTAATTTAAATGTTAAGTTTATTGAAATAAAAAACATCCCCCAACAAGCAGAGCTATCGGTAATTTGGAAAGAAGACAATAGGAATCCCTGTTTGGAAAGTATTAAAAAGCTGTTATTTGAGAAATAGATTCAGATGAAAAAAAAAGACCTTCCCAATTTTTGAGAAGGCCCAAGCAATTAATATTTTAAGATTTAATTTCTCTCGCGAAAGGATTTTAAACCATTTTCAAGAAATTCAATAAATGCTTCTACGTCTAAATCATATGCCCTTGGCTGCACCAGTAATTCTCCGTTGTTATCCAGCAAAACATAATAAGGCTGTGCATTTACCTGAAATCTGCTAATTTGAAAATCAGCAAATTTTCGTCCGATTGTCTTTTTTACTTTACCATCATAATTCGAAGTAATCCATTCATTTTCAGGCAATTCCGTTTTATCATCCACATAAAGTGCAACCACCAGATAGTCATTCTTTAACATACTGAGCACACGGGGATCTGACCAAACATTTGCCTCCATTTCACGACAATTCACACATCCATGCCCTGTAAAATCTAGGAACAAAGGTTTATTTATCTGTTTTGCAACCCGAAGTGCCTGTTCATAATCAAAATATCCGTTAATTCCATGAGGCAGGTGCAACAACTCACCATATTTGGGTTTTTCAGGCAATTTATCGCCCAAAATAGCACCTCCGGATTGGTTGTCTCTCACAATCTGAGCCGTATTAAAGTCGTGGCTTGACATTGGAGGCAAATATCCTGATAAAGCTTTTAAAGGAGCCCCAAACATACCAGGGAACAAGTAAACAGCAAAAGTAAAGGCTGCAATTGCCAATCCAAGTCGTGGCACACTCACAAATTTAATGTC
>JARGGF010000722.1 GCA_029210905.1 Bacteroidales bacterium
CAATAACTTAATAACCAATAACTCAATAACCAATAACTTAATAACCAATAACTCAATAACCAATAACTTAATAACCTATAACTTAATAACCTATAACTTAATAACCAATAACTCAATAACCAATAACTCAATAACCAATAACTTAATCACCTAACTCATCCACAAACACCCTATAAAATGAAACATATAAAATTACTCCTGCTATTTATAATTGTTACCTTTTCATGTAACAACAAAAATGACGAAATAATAATTGCTGGTCATGTTAAAGACAGCACGGTTACTGTGGCAAAATTGCATCTGCAGGACACCATGATATCAGATAATTTAACAGAAGGGAACTTTAAATTTATAATTAGCTCAAAATATGAAGGTTACATGAATCTGGAACTTTCTGAAAATATTGAACTATTTGCGAATGAAGGAGATAGTTTATACCTTGATGTAAATGACAAGGGATTAATATTCCTCTCAGGCCTAGGCCATGAAGAGTTCTTGTACCTGCTTGAGAAGAAATTCTATGCTAAACAAATGGGTATTGATGATCCCCGAACAATTGATGCAGAGACATATTCATCAGATTTAGAGATCTTTAATGCAAAAATTGACAGTATCCGCCATGTGCAAACTGAATTGATGGGACAATTCATAAAAGATTATTCAAACATGAATAAGTTTTTTATTGAAAAAGAACAAAAAAGAATTCAATATTTTTGGATGAAGCAAAAATTTAGCTATCCTGAAATTCATAAAATGCTCACACACAACGAAGTCAAATTGCCGGAAGATTATTACAGTTTTGCTGAAAATATAGACTTCAATGATTCCGTACTTTTGCCCTTTGACGAATACCAATCCTGCTTAAAAGGATTGCTTGAATGGAAGACTAAAGATTTATCGGAAAAGGATTTAAGCCTCCGGTTAAATGCAAAATATTCACTTTGTAAAGAACTCACAAATTCAAAAAAAATAGTTGAAACCATTTGTTTTCAACTACTTAGGCATCATATTATTTTTAATGGCATTGAAGGAATTGATAGTTCTTTTAATGATTATTTAAACCTTACTTATAATGTTGATTACACAAATGAATTAAACAGGCAATATAAGGCCTGGGAACATTTGAAAAGCGGAAAAAAGGCTCCTGAATTTGAACTTGCAGATGTTACTGGAAAAAAAGTAAAACTATCTGATTTTTTGGGAAAAACAGTTTATATCGATTGCTGGAGCACCAAATGCGGAAAATGCATTTCGGAAATGCCTGCCATGAAACAACTTGTGAATGAAATGAAATCGAATGATAAAGTTGTATTTATTACCATAGCAAGTGATTCAGATATTGACAAATGGAAAGCAAAACTGCATGAGTTTAAAATAAATTCCATCAATCTTTGCACTGGTGAAAACTATGGCAAATTTAATATCGATTACAATGCCAAAGCAATGCCACGTTATATCCTTATTGATAAACATGGAAAACTGGTTGACATTATCGCAAAAAAACCTTCTGAAATAAGTGAAAAATTAAAGAAAATATCAAAAATATAATATGATAAAATTTGCCATATATATCTTTGAATCAAGTCTTTGCCTATCTATTTTAGCTTTGGTATACCTGCTCTTTTTTAGAAGAGAAACCTACTTTAATTTCAACAGGTATTATTTATTAGGTTCCATGATTTTTGCTTTATTAATTCCCACCTTAACATTAAATTTAAGAGTGGATAATTTCGAAGGACTGGAAACCCCTATTTCAGAAATTGGGCAATTCAGGACTTCATACGAAAAAATTATTTTCGGGCTTGATCCAAGTTATGAAACATTAAAATATCAAACAATTAAAACTATTTTTTTTGAGGAGTACAGCATACCAGGCAATATTTATTTTATAAATTCTGAAACCGAAACACCCATAAAAAATGCAGATAATATTTTCCCATCAGAAAACAATAATACAAACCATACAAAAATTTTCAGACTTATAGTATTGATTTATTTTATGGGTGTGGGCATCTTCGTAGTCCGCCTATCTATGCTGTTTGTCTGGCTTTTCCGGACTATAAAAACCAATCCAATAATTAACCACAAAGGTTTTAAAATTGTGCAATTAGAGGGCGATGTGCCGCCATTTTCATTTTTACGCTACCTATTCGTAAATCAGCATGCTGTGTCGCACAGCGATTTACAACAGATTCTCGCCCATGAAAAAGTGCATATAAGGCAAAATCATTCCATCGATTTGTTGCTGGCACATGGGATAAGTGTGTTGCAATGGTTTAATCCATTTGCCTGGCTGCTGCAGAAGTCAATCAAAACTACACACGAATACATAGCTGATCGCAAAGTTGTGGATCAGGGATTTGAATTAATTGATTACCAAAGCTTGTTATTGAGTCAGTTGATCAGCATCCGCTCAGTTGAGCTGGTAAATAATTTTAATTTAATATCCATTAAAAAAAGAATTGCTATGATGACCAAAAATAAATCGGGCTTTAGCTCAAAATTAAAGGCACTTGTGATTATACCATTTGCGCTTATTTTATTCTTTGTTTTTTCCGATATGACCGTTAAAGGGCCAGGAAAATTACTTGCAAATTATTACGACAGGGAATTTCTTGATGAAACGGTACAACTGGAAGGTTTATGGAAAAGTAAACTGCCTGATTCGCAGGAAGAATACCTGTTTTTTACAGGCAACAAACTCTCTGTACTGGAAAAGGGGAATCAGGTTCGGGAATATTTGTATGAATTTAAAAACGACAAATTGTATATTAAAACGAATAAACTGGAGGCTATTCCCCTAAAGTATAAAAAAACAGCAAGGGAATTAACCATCTGGTGGAACGAATCACTTGCCACAACTTTTGTTAAAAGCACATCTGCAAACACCCTGGAAGACTTGTTGCAAAGTAATGATTTAAGCATTAAACTACCCACAATTACACAAACGCAAATAATTGATAATCAAACTCCTGTAATTCGTATTTTTATGAATAAGGATCAAATGCAAATTGGTGAAAATAAAATCCAAAAAGCAGCATTGCAGCGACAAATTAAAAATGAGCAATCAAAATTCAGGGCAATTGACTTGCCGTATGTTACTATTCAGCTGTTTGTTGATGAAAGTACACCTATGGGAAAATTAAACTATTTGCAACAAATATTACGACAGGAATCACTTTATAAAATTGCGTATGCAGGAACAACTGATGATAATAAAATCTCTTCGCTATTGGCACATGATGCAGCCTTGCCCCAAAAATTGCCACCAATTGATGCAAAATATCTGGATGATAGCGAATTAGAAAAATTAGATTTAAAACTGTTTAAAATAAATCTGTCGGGCAGCAAAGAAGAAATTGCCAGCCTACCATCAGATTTAGCAAAATTCATTTCCAAATCGGATAAATACCTGCTATTATTGAACTTTGATAATAATACCACTTTTGGAAATCATCTGAACAGT
>JARGGF010000723.1 GCA_029210905.1 Bacteroidales bacterium
CAATGGTTTTTTTCCCGGGATCATCTTCAGGAATAATTTCAATAATTGTAGGCAATAATCTACCGCCAATTTTTTTTACATTTTTACCAATTTCAGATTTTACTTTATAGCCATCTTCATCATAATAAACTGTTTTTAATTGCAAGTATTCATCTTTACTAACCCACTTTATTACTTTGCCCCAAACAACCTTGGCTGTAGATTTGGGTATCATTTCAATTTTATAACAATCATAACCTTCAATGGTCTCAGAGCCAATTATTTTATGAGAATAATCAACCACCATCGACGACTCTTTTAGTATGTCATCATTTGTATAATCAGAACCCATCCAACCTTGCGACATCATTGATGGAGGTAGTTTTATCATCCGGCTAATTGTAGGGTTCCAGCTCCAAAGTTCATTTTGTCGCTTAAGAAAAGTCTGACCCTTTTCTTTTGCAGGATAAGTAACTAATGTTAAGGAATAATCAGTTCCCTTTCCCCACATTTTAAATTTAATGGTCCTTTTCCAGGTTGGTCTGACAATGGTCATGGTCATTTCCCCCTGACTGGAAATACCTCTTTCTTTATCGTGAGCTTTTTTAATAATTTCGGTAGCATTTTGTGCCGAGATAAATGTTGTGATAAAAACTGCTACCATCAAGAGCATAAATTGTTTCATTTTTTTTGTTTTACAAGATTTCAAACCGATAATTTATTTCTATAATATTCTAAAATTTTACTTTCAATCTTATCAATAGGAAAAAAATCAGGCATGGCAACATATTGAATTATTGCACCTTTTACCATAGAAGTTAGTAAAAGCAGCTCTCCTTCAACATCTTCAATTCCTGAACGTTCAAATAAATCATATACAAGTTTTATATAATTAGCGCTAACCTCATCAAAATCATGATCAATCAATTTCAACACGGAAGGCTGAAGCACAAGGGCTGAATAGAGCTTCCAATAATTTACATTTTCTTTCACAACCTGAAAGTTTTTTCTGATGAAGAAAAAAAATTCTTCAGCAGTTAAAATGCCATCATGATTTGGATCAAAATACTGATATATGGTATCTGCAGCATTTTTAATGATTTCCTTTAAAAGTTCTTCTTTACTCTTAAAATAATTGTATAAAAGGCCTTTTGATATTCCTGCTTTTTGGGCAATCATACTAACTGAAGCACCCTGAAAACTTTTTTCAGCAAATACTTCAATTGCTGCATTCATAATAATTGTCCGCTTTTCGGATCTAATTTGTTCATATTGTTCTACTGTTCTTGGCGACATATTTTTTTGACTGAACGTTTGGTCAAAGTTAAGGGGCAAAAATATATTTGCAAAATTTTTTTAACTATTTTTTTGTTAAAAAACTATAATAAAATGTATTTATCTGAATTTGAATAGCTTATAAATTATTTTGAACAACTGTAATTAACTGGCTGTAAATTAATAAAGGAAAAAAATTATCTTTGAATAAAGTTAGCTTTAGCACACAAAGATTTAATGCCTGGACAAAAGATACAATTATTCTAACATTTTTAACAAAGATGTAAGCTTTATATAACAAATTCGTATTTTGGCCGTTTTTTTGTAAGAAATAGATCATAATAAAATCAAAAATGAATTTGAAATACGAAACCCTTATATTTTTTCTGATTTTTAACCTTTCTACATTAGGTCTATTGTCGCAACCTATCATGGGTGTTCAGGCTGGTGTGAACATTTCATCGCTAGGTGGGCATAAAGAATACGCAGAAAATCAACCAAGATTGGCGTTAAGTGCCTATGTTTTTACAGATATCCCTTTAGGGAACAATACAATCGTATCAATTGAAACAGGCTTGGGATTTTCTCAACAAGGAATGAACCACACACGAATTATAGAAGAGCTTGCATCACAAACTACAACAAAAATAAGTAACAAGCTTGATTACTTAATATTACCTATATACCTAAAAGAAAACCTCACCAATTTCTATACAAAAATTGGCCCTTACGCAGCATATCTTGTAAATGTGCAATCAACTTATAAAAGTACTGTTATAAACACAAACCAAACGCTTCCCGAAGTAAGCGGCACCAATGAAGAATTCGTAAAAAATGCAAATCTATACGACCTGGGATTATCTTTTGGTTTTGGGTATATCCACTTTTTCGATACCGGGAGAAGAAGACCACGAAGAAAACATGGGAAAAGGGTTGTTCCAGTCCTCCAGGTGGATTTAAGGTACAATTTAGGGCTAAAAACAATTGATTCGAAAGGTGACACCCCAGATATGAATTATAAAAACAGAACTTTTACCATTGGGTTAACCATAACTTCAGTGCAGAATAAATAATATGTGTAATAAATTAACTTTCACGCTCCTGCTGTTCGTATTTACAACAAGTTCGCTGTTTGCACAATATAAATTTGGCCTCCAGGGTGGTGTTGGCATCAGTAATTATGTAGGTAAGGACTTCACTTCTACATACGATCCTAAAATGGGAATTACGGCAGGTATATTTTTCGAGCGGGAAATAAATCTAACATTAAGCGTAGGAGCCGAATTAAATTATGAACAGAAAGGCACCTATTATGAATTTTTGCCAAGAGAGGCTACTATTGTTTACGTTGATAGCCGACTTTCATATGTTAGTTTACCTATTATTATTAAAGCCTATTTTGGCAATAAAGCAAATTATTATATTTATACAGGATTAACGCCCTCATATTTAACTAATTCTGAATTAACAAGGCATGCAACAGAATTAGGCTTCGAAATTTCATCAGAACCTTTTTTTCCTTATAAAATTAATAGCTGGGATGCAGCAGTAACAGCTGGATTTGGATTAAACTTTTACGAAATAATTTTAGACATCAGGTATCATCATGGCATTGTAAATATTTATGAGGGGCATAATGTACCAAACATCAGAAATCATTTCATAAGCGCTACCCTTGGATTTACGCTATACAAAAAGAAAGTAATTAAGTGCTTTAATTTTTAGCCAACATATTTATCTTCGCTAATCCTGACATAGAAGCTGTGAAGAAATAACATGTTCATTTTAACAACTTATTTGAAAACACACAGGTAGCACAGCTTTCCAAAGCTGTGGTTAAAACGCAGCTTGGAAAGCTGCGCTACATAACAGTCCTGCAAACAACTATGTTATTTAGCTCCAATTACTTAGTGCCATTACTTTAGGTTTGAACCTGGTAATCATTAATAATTCAATGCGAAGTTCAGGAATTACAACAAAAGTATTCGTCCTGCATCTTACACTTCAGCCAGTGTATTTACTTTATTATTAATTACCTGAAATACTTCATCTGTTAAGGAATCGTGAGTAAAATCCTCAGGATAAACAGCTTGCAAAAAATGGACTTCAATTCTTGAAAAAATCTTTGGTATTTTTTTTCCTCTGGGCAAAGCTTCAAAAGCACCATTTATTGCTACTGGCACAACAGGAACATTTAGTTCTTTACTGAG
>JARGGF010000724.1 GCA_029210905.1 Bacteroidales bacterium
AAATGCACATTTCGAACTTAATGAAACGATCTCATGACCGAAGGGAATAATTAATTCAGAACTTCCAGTTGTGGCATTCAAACAGACTTCATAACAATAAAATAACATGGATTTAAAAGATATACAGAAGCATATTGACCAGGTGATGAATGAGCAGAACAATAAGCCGATCCCTGAGTTTGAAGGATATTCGCCTTTTGAGATGCATAAAATTTTACATTTTACTTTCGCAATTGATAGTCCGTTGAAACTTCAAAAATTGTCTGATGCTGATTATCAGAGGATTCCGATACTTAATCAGATAAGGTATTTGGTGGATTTGATTGAGAAAAACGGTGAGATTAAGCTAACAAACAAGGGGTTTTTACCGACAAAGCTAGTTTCAGACCTTTATAGTCAAGGATTCCTAAAAGAAGAGCACATTGAAAAAGGGATTTCAAAATTATACAAGGAGACTGATTCAATGACTATAAATCTCACACGGATTTTGACTGAGCTTTCAGGATTAACTAAAAAGAGAAATGGGAAATTAAGTTTAACAAAATCATCCCAAAAGATTCTTGCAGATAACGAGGAATTATTGCGACAGATATTTTTGACCTTCACAAACAAGTTTAATTGGCCCTATTATGACGGATATGGTGAAAACCAAATCGGACAACTTGGATACGGATTCTCGTTGATTTTACTTTCAAAATATGGACAAATAAAGCGACTGGATTCCTTTTACGCTGAGAAGTATTTCATGGCTTTTCCTAAACTTTTAGATTCGCTTGAACCAACATACGGAACTTTAGAAAGATACTCGACAAAGTGCTATTCGATACGGACCTTTGAGAGATTCTTAGACTATTTTGGATTGGTTACAATCGAAGAGGAGAAAAAAGGGTTTGATTCGATTATATATATTACAAAGACAGATTTATACGACAGATTAATAAAATGTACGCCGCACAACACGCGGTTATAAAACATTGCACGGAAAGTGCTAAATTTGAACAAAATAACATTGACAACGGCTTGGCAGTTTGATAGGTAAGCGCTTCGAAATGCCCTGCATTTCTTATTGCCATACATAGCCAGCGAGCTAAAAAAACATCTTGTAAACATGAAACTGACTGAAAAACAAATAGAAGAAATTGCTGACAACCTGGATTGCGGGATGAGATGTTTCTATAATCTTAAAACTGGTGAAATTAAAACAATACTCAATTTTGATAGCTGGATTGGAGCTGACGAAGGACTGTGGGAGGAGGAATCAAAGGAAATTGATGATAATTGGGGCGATTATTTTGAATTTTGTGGTTTAGATTCTCATGAGTCTTTTCAAATAATGGCAGATTTTGCTGAAAGTGTTGAGGATAATAGTTTACAAAACAAATTGATTAATGCATTAAATAAGCGTAAGCCATTTCAGAACTTTAAGTGGCAAATAGATAATTCAGGTGTGTTTCGACAACAGTGGTTTGATTATAAAAAAATGCGTTATATTCATTGGATTAAAGAACAAATTGATTTAAATAACAAGAAATTTGAAAAACATAGATTTAGATAAGGAAGTAAAAAGACTCGTTCACCAAAATCGGTATGAAAAAGGATTTGTTTGCGCAGTGGATATTCTTATGCAACTTAATTACCTGACAAAAAAGGATTATGAAGACTGGCGATTTGGACGCGTTGGTTATTTAGAAAAAGTTTGTAACATTAATTTGAGTAAACTGACTTTGATAAATAAGTTGATTAGGAAACACGCAACCGAATTAGATTTACAAAGCTCCTGGACTGCATACAATCAATTTGGTAAAGGAGTTAAACGGCGGTTAAGATTTAGTAAATCCGGTGATAAAACAATTGAGGACCTATATGCAACACATTATGTAGATAAAAATAGAATGATTGAATTAAAAGAAAACAAAGCCAGCCGTTAACGCATGGCATAGTGCATGAGGGTTTCAGAGGTATGCGAGCGTTTGTAGTTCGTAAAAAAGGACGGTGTACACTGCTAGGAAATCGCCTCGTAATCTCAGATGAAACCATACCATCAAACATTACCACAAACTTAAAAACATTACCTTAACTATTACAAATTAGTGTGCGTCCATAAACTCAATGTTTGTGAAGAACTTAGCTCAAGCATTCTCAGCTAAAGTTCTTTAAAGTGTATAACGGAGTGATTCTCAAAATAATCTTAGTCCTTTGATTGCCCATCATTTCTCCCGAAGCTCGAATAGTCTTTAATTTGCAACATTCAACTATTAACAAAACCACCATGCATGTTTAACATTTCGAACAGCAGTGTTAACATTTAAACCCTCCTTATTAACAATTTTTAACAATCAAGACCTTTGCAAACACTAGTTTTGTCAATATATGCAATCAAAGTTTATACGGGGTGCTAATTTATGTAAAAAGCGGGGTGTGACAGTAAAAAACTCAAACAATATTAACCATTTAAAGAAACAAAACGAATTTTCAATGAGAAAGTACCAGATGCATTTTATATTCCTAATCGCGAAGCAGGATTTTTTGAATGCTATTATGATGAAATACATTATAAAACATTAGAAGTGATAAGTAACAAATATGAATTAAAAATCTATGCAAAAAGGTCATTTATTAAGGAATTCAACATAATTAATAGCTTTTGCGACATTTCTTATAGTTAATAAACATAATCGATAGTGCCCGCAACATCTCTTACAGTCCCCGGAATAAAAGACATCTAAATTTGCAGGTACTATTTATTACTACAAAACCTTTAATTGATGCAAAAAACTTACTTTATATTATTATGTTTAATATTTAGCGCTTGCAAAAGCGGCCAGACTCAGCATACAGAGCAAACTGTGCCCTCAGCATTTAATCTGGTTGATAAAAATGCCACTGCTAAGACCCTTGCATTATATCAGGATCTCAAAAAAATATCAAAAACTGGATTTTTATATGGGCATCAGGATGATTTGGCCTATGGTGTAGGTTGGTGGCATGAGGAAGGCCGCTCTGATGTGAAAGATGTATGTGGCAGTTATCCTGCAGTTTTTGGCTGGGACCTTGGCAATCTTGGAAATGAACGAAACCTCGACTCAGTGTTGTTTTCAGATATACAAAAATGGATTGTAAAAGTAGATGAAGCTGGTGGAATAAATACCATGAGCTGGCATATGGATAATCCTGTTAATCTAGAAGATAGCTGGGATAAAACAAAAGCCGTTTACAGTATTTTGCCAGGCGGAGAAAAGCACCAATATTATAAAAACAGATTAAAAACATTTGCAAATTTTAATGCACCCCTGGTTAATAAACGCGGGGAAGCAATTCCAATAATATTCAGACCTTTTCATGAACAAAACGGAAGCTGGTTTTGGTGGGGAAAAGGCCATTGCACGGTAGATGAATATAAAAGCCTTTGGCAATTTACCATAAATTACCTCAGGGATTCACTTAATATGCACAATCTTA
>JARGGF010000725.1 GCA_029210905.1 Bacteroidales bacterium
CTGATTGGTATTTTTGACTAAGGTGGAAGTTGTATTATTTTCTTTTTGAGAAGACCCCAAAGCACCACTACTTTTTTCAATTTCATTTTTATATTCCTTAAATGCCCTGTAAATTGCAGAAGCAAGAAAAGACTGGCCCTGATCCGTAATCAGGTATTTCTCTTCATTAGCATTACTAATAAATCCGGTTTCAACAAGAATTGCAGGCATGGTAGCGTTCCATAAAACGACCAATCCTGCCTGACGCACCCCCAGATCTTTTCTACCTACCCTGGTGCGAAACTGATCCTGAATTTTAGAGGCAAGGACAAGGCTTTGTTCTAAATGTGCATTTTGCAAAAGCGATAAAATAATATGCGATTCATCAGAATTGGGATCATAACCCTTATAATTTTTTTTATATCCCTCCTCTTTCAGGATAACTGAGTTTTCAAATTTTGCCACTTCCAGGTTTTCTTCTGATTTATGCAAGCCCATCACATATGTAGCTGTGCCATAAGGCTTTGAACTGGTATGTGAATTAACATGTATTGAAATAAAAACATCTGCCTTATTTTTATTAGCAATCTCAGCACGCTTATATAATTCAATAAACTCATCAGTTTTTCTGGTGTAAATTACTTTCACCCCCTTAATATACTGCTCAATATAAGTACCCACTTTTAAGGCGATAGACAAGGCAATATCCTTTTCTTTAGCCTTTTTCCCAACAGCTCCGGGATCTTTTCCTCCATGCCCGGCATCAATTACCACTGTTTTTATTTTATATTGAGCGTAAGTTTCAAATTGACCGGAAACGAGCCAAAATAAGCAAAACAAAAAAATCCAAAAACTTTTATCATAAAAAAAAGATCTTTTGATATAATCTTTTAGATTTGTTGTCGTTAAATTTATCATAAGAAAAATAAGTTTAGCTATTTCCGGGTTATTTTATTTTACTAAATTTTCTTAGCTTTGACGCCTGAATTTTTTAATAATTTAACAAATATAGTACTAAGTATTTTGTCCAGAAAATCAACCATAAAATTTTTAGGCGCCCTATTCGTTTTAATAATTACGTATAACGCTAATGCTCAGCACATTATTGAGTCTGACAGCCTAAAATCAGCACAAGATTCAGTGACAACTGATTCTGTTAAAATTGTACCACAGAATGAAAGCGACATAAAATCTCCAATTAGCTACTCTGCCAAGGATTCTATGATGTTTGATTTAAAAACTAAAATGATTTATGCCTATGGTGAAGCAAAATTGGGCATGGACGACATGAAACTGGATGCAGGATATGTAATCATGAATATAGATTCAAATTACTTATACGCAGAAGCTATTTTAGATGAAAAGGGGGTAGAAAGTGGAAAACCAGTTTTTACTCAAGGTGGCACAGAATACAAAATAAAAACCATCAGGTACAATTTTAAATCAAAAAAAGGCATGGTTACCGATGTGGTGACTGAACAAGGTGGAGGTTTCCTGCATGGCGGCAAAACAAAAATGCAACCCAATAAAGAAATTCATTTGATCGATGGAAAGTTTACCACTTGCGATGCTGACCATCCGCATTTTTATATCCAATTGACCAAAGCCAAGGTTGTACCTGAAAAAAAAATAGTAACAGGTCCTTTTTATTTTGTAATTTCTGACATCCCCCTTCCTTTGGGACTTCCTTTTGGATATTTCCCCAATCAGCAAAACCGGACTTCGGGCATAATTATTCCCAGCTATGGTGAAGAAAAACGCAGGGGTTTTTTCCTGCAGCAAGGTGGATATTATTGGGCAATAAGTGATTATGTCGATTTAACCGTATTAGGCGATATTTATACCAGTGGAAGCTGGACCATCAATGCTCGATCAAACTACAAAAAAAGGTACAAGTTCAGTGGTAATTTTGATATTAATTATCAGGAAGTTATCCAGGGTGAAAAAAATGTAGATGAAAATTATAGTAAGAACAGTCTGTTTTGGGTAAAGTTAAACTATGCCAGGGATTCCAAAGCAAATCCCACATCAACTTTTAATGCTTCCCTTAACTTCGGGTCATCGAAAAGCAGATCATATAACTCAAACAATCCAGCTGATTTTGCAAATAACAATGCTTCTTCAAGTATTGCTTTTACCAAAACTTTTCCCGGAACGCCTTTTAATTTCTCGGCAAATATTTCAGCCACACAAAATTTAACAACCGGTGCAGTGAACCTTGATTTACCAACAGTTGCTTTTAACATGAACAAGCAGTTCCCATTCAAACGCAAAGTAGCAGTTGGCTCAAAAAGGTGGTATGAACAAATAAGTGTAGGTTTTTCTTCAAATTTAAAAAATAGTATTAATATAGGCGATTCTCTGCTTTTTACAGAAGAGGCTTTGAAGAGATTTGAGAATGGCTTTCAATACAAAATACCAATAAATACTAGTATAAAAGTTTTAAAGTATTTAAATCTTTCGCCAAGCATTAGTTACAACGGAAGAATATACACTAATTCATTGATACAAAGACCATTATATTTAAATGATAGCCTTACTAATACTTATGCAGATACAATAACTGGTTTTGGACATGTCTATGATTTTGCATTTTCGGCTCCCTTAGGTACAAAATTATATGGAAAGCTTAATTTTAAGAAAGGAAAAATTGCAGCCATCAGACATGTAATGAGCCCTTCAATTGGGTTTAGTTACCGTCCGGATTTCGGACAGCCTGAATGGGGTTTTTATGAGCAGAATTTAAACCCTGAAGACCCAAACAGATTTTTTTCAACCTATGGGAATGGAGTATATGGAACGGCACCTCTAGGTAAGTCTGGGAACGTTAACTTTTCACTAGGCAATAACTTTGAAATGAAAACACATTCAAAGGATACTACCGAAGAATTTAAAAAGATTGTATTATTGAACAGCCTGAACTTTGGCACATCATATAACATTGCAGCAGATTCTCTCAACTGGGCACCGTTGACTATAAGTGCAAATACTAAGTTATTAAAACAAATAAATGTAACTTACAGTAGTTCAGTTGATTTATACAAAATTGACCCGGCCACTGGTAGAACTATTAATGAACTTTATTTAAGCAAGGATAATGTTTTGGGTCATATGACCAGAAGCAGTGTTACATTAAGTGGTTCTATTAACTCAGACACTTTTAAAAAGAAAGGTAAAAAAGAAAATGAGACCGAAAATAGCAACACAGGAACTGATGAGAACAATACCGGGCTTGAAGGTTTAAACGGAATGCCAAAAAAAGGAACAAAGAACCAGAGCGAACAGGAAACACCGGTAGGTGAATATAACTTTAAAATACCCTGGAACTTGTCTATCAATTATAGTTATAGTTATAGCAGCACAAAATTTGATACAAAAACCCAGGAATGGGAGCCAACAATTACACAAACAGCAAACCTAAACGGCAGTCTTTCCCTTACTCAAAAATGGAAATTTAGCGGCAGTTTAAGCTACGATTT
>JARGGF010000726.1 GCA_029210905.1 Bacteroidales bacterium
CACCAGGCTGCATCCATTGAGTTAAAACAGTAGCTAATTGGTTGTCAGATTCACCATAAGAATTGTTTTCTAAATAGCTTCTGGTGCCGTTATATACATCGTTTCCATAAATAAACTGAAAAAAGATTCTAAAATCGAAACCTTTATACGTAAGGATGTTAGTAAAACCGCCTGAAAAAACAGGATTTGGATCACCTACCACCATTCTGTCATTATCATTGATGACTCCATTATTATCTTTGTCTGTTAATACGAGGTCTCCTGTAGATGGATCAACACCTTTTGATTCATATAAATAAAATACGCCAAGTGGTTCGCCGGTTATTATTGCATTTTGACCTCTGGAATCGGAATAAATGGGTTGGTCATTATATAACTTTAAAACTTTATTCTGGTTAAAAGAGATGTTAAAACTACTTGTCCAGCGAAATTCTTTATCAAAATTAACTGTGTTTAAAGTAAATTCAAACCCTTTATTTTCTATTGAACCTACATTTGTCATAAAACTTGTAAATCCAGAACTACCGGGCAAGGGTCGCGACATCAGCAGATCCTCTGTTAAATTATTATAATATTCGGCAGAAAGACCAAATCTTCCATCAAGGAATTCCATATCAATCCCAACATTTAAATTTGAGGTGGTTTCCCATCTTAAATCAGGATTTGGGATTTGTAGCGGAGCTAAGCCAGGTTGTCCATAATAATTTTCACCAGTGATGTATAAATTTTGATATCTATCATTACCAATTTGGTCGTTTCCAGTTAATCCGTAACCAACTTTCATTTTAAGATCGCTAAAAACAGACTGGCTTTTCATAAATGATTCTTCAATTATTCTCCAGGCAAATGAAGCTGCCGGTAAAAAAGCATATCGGTTGTTGGTTCCAAATTTTGAAGATCCATCAGCCCTGAGGCTTGCTTCGAGCAGATATTTATCTGCAAAATTATATTTAATACGTCCAAAGAAAGAGTTCATTCCTTCGTCAGTTGCAGAAGTAGTTGCTTCTATTATATTTCCGGCTGAATTAATAAATTCGGGATAGACTGATGGAAAGTTACTTGCACTTATATAGTTAAATCTCATTTGGGTTATTTCAAAACTGTAACCAAGCAATGTTGAAATACTATGATTTGTTCCCAAAGACTTGTCGTAATTCAACAATAATTGTTGTGTGAGTTTTGATACATTTGATCTTCCTTCATAAATTAATCCATTTGATTCCGCTCCTAACCTGGTGGTTGTAGGTTCAATTCTTCTTTCATGTAAATTGTAAAAGTCTACTCCCCACTGGTTTCTAAGTGTTAGACCTTCCATCATTTTCCAGCTTAATTCCAGGCTTGAAATGTTTCTTAAAGTGCGTGCTTCGGTTGTAGATTCCTTGGCAGTAGCCACAGGGTTTGAAAAGTATCCGTTTTCATCATAATTCCCTAGTACATCGTAAACAGGATAAACTGGTGGCAGTGAAATTGCATTGGGTAAAACACCATCAATTTCTTCATCTCCGCGTACGCGGTCGTTCACAGAGTAGGTAAGTCCACTTCGGAATGATAAGCTTAGCTTTTCATTTAATTTATGGTCAATGTTAGACCGTAAAGAAAACTTTTCATAGCTGTCCCCAATACAATACCTTGCTGATTTAGATAACCAGCTGAAAGATAAAGCAATGTTTTGTCATTTCCTCCACTGAATGAAAGTTCATTATTATTCATTGGGGCTATTCTAAGGACTTCATCCTGCCAATCTGTTGAAATACGTGGATCCAATCCTGCAACAAATCCAGGGTTAAAAGTGTTTACATAGTCTTTCCACTCTGTGGCATTCATTACGTCTAAAGTTTCAGCTATCTTTTGAAATCCAAAATAAGATCTATAGCTAATGGTGGATTTGCCAGCTTTTCCTTTTTTAGTAGTAATTAAAATAACTCCATTGGCAGCTCTAGCACCATATATTGCTGCGGCAGATGCATCTTTTAAGATGGTGATAGATTCAATAGTATTGGGGTTGATATCGGCGCTTGCATCTATCCCTTGTCCTCCAAATCCCAGCTGTGCATAGTTACCTGAAGTCATAGGTATACCATCAATGATATACAAGGGCTGTGTGCCCGAGTTTATCGATGCTGTACCGCGGATTTTTACTGCTAATTGCGAACCTGGCGTTCCAGAGTTTTGAATTATTTGAACCCCGGATGATTTTCCCTGCAAAGCCCCTTCCAAACTATATGTGGCAGTTTCCTGAATCTCCTTTGCATCGATATTGCCAATTGAGCCGGTAAGCAATTTTTTGCTGCTTGTTCCATATCCTACCACTACCACCTCGTCAATATCAGTGGTAGATTCTACCATCACTATCTTAAAGTTTGTTTGATTTCCAACCACAAGCTCTTGTCTCTGATATCCAATAAATGAAAATATCAGAACTGATTCAGTATTAGGTACATCAATCTCAAACTCACCATTTAGATCTGTAATCGTGCCTTCGGTGGTGCCCTTGAGTACAACTGAAACGCCCGGCAAGGAAGCCCCTGAATCATCAACAACAGTTCCGGTAACTTTAATTAGCTTTTGCATTATATTTTCAGAACTTTCTCTCCCTTTTGGGGTTAATACAATTTGCTTATTGATAATTTCATAATTGATATCAGCGTTTCGCAGCACCTTATCAAGTATTTGGTAAATAGTTAATTGTTCTACATGAATGCTTACTTTTCTTTTAACATCAATTTTTGAATTGTTATACATAAAGTAAAATTCACTCTGTTTTTCTATTTCCTTAAAAAACTTCTTCAGCGAAATGTTTTCGTACGAAAAAGATAGTTTTGTTTGTTGTGCATAATTATCTGCAATTGCCAGATTTACATAACTAAGAAATAAAAGGACTGCCAAATGCCTTATAAATAATGCATTGTTTATGCACCTTTTCATATTGATTAGCCTGTTGCTTTTCTTATTTTTCATAAAAGCTTTTCTTAAAATTTAACATAATAATTTAGGTTAATATTGAACATCTGCAGAATTCAATTTGTAATTATTTTTCAGAAATATAAATGTGCTTCCCTTCATATTTTATTGTTAATGAAGGAGTTGTTCTTTTTATAAGATCCATTACATTTTCGATGGTTTCATCTGTAATGGTAATGGTGTATGAGTATTTGGTATACAAGCTTTTTTGCAGGTTTATATCTACATCAAACCATCTTTCCAGCTCATTAGCTAATTCCTTAAATGATTTTCCTTCAATAACAAGTTTTCCCTGTCGCCATAAAGTGAATTTATTAATATCTACTTTGTCAAGAACAAAGTCTTCAGTTTCTTTATAAAAAACAGCCTGCTGATTTGGACTTAGAATGGCCCTTCTGACTTTGTTTGTTTTTGGATTTAAACGCTGCACACTTACTTTTCCGGTTACCAAAGTAGTTGAAATGGTTTTGTCGTTTAAATACG
>JARGGF010000727.1 GCA_029210905.1 Bacteroidales bacterium
AGATGGGAACATTCAAATACATAAGATATAGAATTAGCGAATACTCGAAAAAATCTCTTTTAGATATTGCTATTCAAGTTCTAAAAAGAGCCGAGGTTAATCCATCTCAAAATTTTCCGATTTTCTCCATCCTTACGCTTAAAAAGATGACATTACTTTACGGTGGCGAAAACATCCACCAAAAATTACTGACTCAAATATATTTGACAAATTAGTCGCAAGTTGGTTCATTCCTGACAGAATAGTTAAAAGGTTAAAACTTTTGCACCACTTTTAAGATAATCGGTGAGTGGTTTACCCATGCCTTTTACTTCAAATCCAAGATTTTTAAGATCGACCACTACATTATACGCCGTTGCACATGCAATGCAGGCCTCTATGATCACCCCGTCTTTTTGCATCTCTTTCAATTTTTCCTGAATTTTCAGGTTTTCGGCGGTTAACTTTGCCGATGGCCCCCAAATAATAAGTGTAACTTCTTTAAACCATCCGGCGGTTTTAGCTGCATGGGTGTACATTAATACCATCCGCTCTGCAAGATAGGGATCGTCGCTGGTCCAAAGAACAATCAGTTTATCAATACTATTTGTTGCAGTATTTTCCTGGGCTTTAAGGTTGTATTTAGCCATAAGCCCAATCATTAAAATAAAGACAATTTTTAATTTCATTTTTTTAAATTTAGGTATAAACTACGCTTTCATTACTGATTAGCTAATTTTGTTGCTTAATTTTCAGGCGATCCTGATGTTCAAAATTAAATTCTTCGTTTTCAATCATTTCAAGAGTTTGCTCAATACTTGGGCGATCGCCCCAAAAGGTACCCTGGTACAAAAACCTGAGAATTCCATTTTTATCAATAATGGCAGTAGTTGGCCTGTTAATATATTCGGCATGGACAGAAAATGCCAGAGGATCCGCGCCGAATTTGGCAGCCTGAATACCTCCCCGATCAAGCAGGTGCGGCCACCAGATTTTGTTTGTATAAGCTTCTTTAAATGATTCTTTTGCAAACCAATACGTTGGCTCCAGCTCTTTTCCAACCATTACTCTTCCTCTGTACATGTCATGTATTTCTAATGTAAATACCTGTATTCCAGCATCTTTAAATTGTTTCTGCATGTTCATTAAATCATGGAATTCGCTGTGGCATACTGGGCACCAGTCGGCAAAAACCCAAATCAATACTACCCATTGTTTATTCCTGAATTTGACCAATTCCCATTCATTTCCATCGGTATCTTCAAGTTTAAAATCAGGTGCTAATGAATTAAATATTACTGTCTCAAAGGTTGATTCGTCAATGGATAAAAAGGCTTCCAGCATTTTGTCGCTTGTTCCTTTGTGTTTTTTAATCTGATCAATGGCAAGCTCACACTGGTGCATAACATCGCGTGATGGATCACTTTCAAGAACTTCTTTTAGCAAAGCTACCGATTGTTCAGCTTCCATTTGACCAAGGGCTATAGCTGCCTGGGATCTTACCATTGTATTTTCATCAGTTTTTAGAAGTTGTTCCAGTTTTCCAATGGCTTCTTTCGCCTTTAAAATTCCCAATGCCATGGCGCACACCTGCCTTATGTGCATTGAAGAGTCTGATAACCCAATGATTATTTCTTCCGTGCTTTTCTTTCCGGCCTTTATCAAATCACGCACTGCTAACAAACGGACTTTCCAATCCTGGTCATCCAATTCGGCTATACCAGCTTTGTCTAGTATTTTATCGATGGTCATGGAATTGTCCTGCTTCAGCGGATTAAAACTGTGAGCCCGAAGCCTGTTATAAACGATTTCAGGTGAAACTGATTTTTCTTCTTTTTTGGCTTTATGTTGCCCTTGTACTGACCATCCCATAGTTACTAAAATTAGAATAAAAATTATCCTTGTCATATTGTTCCTTAGTTAATTTTTATTTCTTTCAAAATGGCTAAAAGTAAGCCTGAAGATAACCTGGTGCTGTAATCAGGATTGATGTATTCAAACAGTATTTTACCCGAAGTATCAACCACAAATACAGCCGGAACCGGGAGGAAACCTTCATTATATCCACCTGAACTCTTTTTAAGCATATCGGCATATTTTGAGGGTGCTTTGTAAGCAATTCCAATGGCCTTAATCAATATTCCGTCAGCATCGGAATACAAACTATAGTTCAAATTGTCTTTAACAGTGGTTTGTTTCAGATTTTCAGGCGAATCAGGACTGATTGCCAAAATCTGATAGCCCAATTTTAGAATCTCGTCTTCAACATTTTGAATTTCAGATAGATGGGCATTGCAATAAGGGCACCATCCACCCCTGTAAAATAAAAGAATACTTGGTTTTACTGCCAGCAGCGAAGACAAAACCTGTTTACTTCCTTCCGGTGCAAGCAAAGTGGCTTCAGGGATATTTTCACCATTAAGCAATGGGGAAATATCTTCAGGTTTTTCAGGAATTTGTGCATAGGATGGCATTCCAATCATACTAAAGAGTATCAAAATAAAATAAATTTTATTCATTGTTATTTTCTTTAAGTTAACTTACAACTTTAAATTATATTCAGTTTATAGATTTATTGATCCAATCGAGAATTATTTTAAAATCCAGATGGTCGCCGAAATCTTTGGCGTAATGCGCCACATGGATCTTACCCTCTTCATCTATTAAAAAATCACCCGGCAGGGTATTATCGTCTTTTAATGTCCTGGTATTCATATAGCCATTTGCAAATATTTTTTTGATGTCACCGAAACGTAACATTGACTTCATTTTTCCGGTCAGGGATGATTCAAGCCCGTATTGCATGTAGAATATTTTATCCGGATCCGGGATGATCGGAAAAGGTGGCTTTTGTTTACCTACATATTCCATGATTTCTTCCTTTGCTGACATAAAAAAACCGATTACAATAAGCCCTTTTTCATCAAAGGATTTCATCTTTTCAAGCAATTTGTTTACACGTAAGTTACAGAAAGGGCAGGATGCCCCCCTGTAAAATGTAATATAAACTTTTTTGCCCCGATAGGATTCAAGACTAATCGTATTTCCTGATATATCTTCCGTACTAAAGGCAATAGCCTTATCATCTTTTTGTAGTTTCATTATAATTATTGTTCGTATTAATTAAACCCTTATTAAGCCTCCCATTTGAAGTCCTTAATTTGTTTATCAAGGGGTGTATGCGCCAGATGGTTCACATAGTTGCTTATTATTTTCTGACCAATGCCAACTACAAGCTCCAGTACGTTCTTTTGCGTATAACCAGCTGCCAGGAAGGTTTCAACTTCATTATCATCGGCCCAGCCACGTTTTTCGACAAGTATTGCGGTGAATTTTCT
Organism: Bacteroidales bacterium; assembly: GCA_029210905.1. Taxonomy (GTDB): domain Bacteria; phylum Bacteroidota; class Bacteroidia; order Bacteroidales; family NBLH01; genus NBLH01. The sequence continues at coordinate 3,318 of JARGGF010000727.1, forward strand.
CAGGGCTTCAAGTTTTGCATCATCCAGTGGAATGTTGTTGCGCAATGCTTCAATTGTTTCTGCCGGAACCTGGAACATTTTTGCTACCAGGGAATGGATAGCCATGCAATAATGACAACT
>JARGGF010000728.1 GCA_029210905.1 Bacteroidales bacterium
TGTCGACCAAAAATAAATGAAATTTGGATCAAAAGAGCATTGCTCTTTTGATCAATTTTTGTTTAATTAGACCAGGGAAGGGACTTTTGTGGGACTATATGCTTTTTAATATATAATCACTACTAACACACAACACAGCAAAGGCATTAACGGCATAATTGTTATGTCACAAAGTAAACTACAAAATTCCTGTTATTTTAATGATTAATAAATACTTATATAACATAAGTATAGCATAATTTCAAAGTAACAAGAAGCAGACTCTTACTAAAGTAATATATTTCCCTTTCAGATGGCCTTCCGCTAAATTATTTATATAAAGTGGAGGAATTGTGAGTAACGAACTAATAATCGATAGCAGAGAATCAGAAATTGTTATCGCACTGCTTGACGACAAGCGTTTGGTTGAATTATCCAAAGAAAAAAATAATAAAAAATATTCTGTAGGTGACATATTTCTGGGCAGGGTAAAAAAAGTTATGCCTGGATTGAACGCAACTTTTGTTGATGTTGGAAGCGAACGTGATGCTTTTTTACATTATCTGGATTTAGGGCCTCAGTTTCAGTCGCAGCAAAAATATTTAAAACAGGCAATAAATTGCAAAGGAGAGAGACTTCCTCTGCAGGATTTTAAGCTTGAACCAGATATTAATAAACATGGTAAGATTACCGAGCTTTTTGAATCAGGACAAAAAATTCTGGTACAGATTGCTAAAGAACCTATATCTACTAAAGGCCCACGGATTACTTCAGAAATTACTATAGCCGGTAGAAATTTAGTGCTTATTCCTTTCTCAGACAAAGTTTCAGTTTCTCAGAAAATTAAAAGTGCTGAGGAAAGAGAAAGGCTCAAACGCTTAATTCTTAGTATTAAACCTAAAAATTATGGCGTCATTGTCCGCACAGTGGCAAAAAATAGGAGGGTAGCTGTTTTACATTCTGAATTGAATGAATTGGTCGATAAATGGGAGAACCTATTTGCCGCGCTTGATGGTATTGAGCCACCAGAACTATTAATGGGCGAACTTGACAGGACTTCAGCCCTGCTTCGTGATATATTGAATAATACCTTTAACAGCATTCATATAAACGAGACCAACCTTTATAGAGAGGTGCGCGATTACATTGAAACGATTGCCCCTGAAAAGACGAAAATTGTTAAAAAATATACCGGGAGAACTCCAATTTTTGAACATTTTGGTGTTGATAAACAAATTAAAAGCTTGTTTGGCAAAACTGTAACTATTAAAAATGGAGCTTATTTAATTATTGAACACACTGAAGCATTGCATGTTATTGATGTTAATAGTGGAAATCGTTCCAAAAAATCGAACGATCAGGAAACCAACGCCATTGAAGTTAATATGGCTGCCGCAGAGGAAATAGCAAGGCAACTTCGTTTGAGGGATATGGGTGGGATTATTGTTGTTGACTTTATTGACATGCATAGTTATGACAACAAGGCAAAGCTCCACGAAAAGATGAAAGAAGCCATGGCTGGCGACCGAACTAAGCATAACATCCTTCCTCTAAGTAAATTTGGATTGATGCAGATTACCCGTCAGCGTGTACGACCAGAACTTACCGAGGAAACTGTAGAAGCTTGCCCTGTTTGTAAAGGTACTGGCGAAGTGGGTGCCAGTATTTTAGTTGTGGATGAAATTTTTAACCATTTTCAATATTTATCTGGAAATAAAAAGCACAAAAAAATTGAATTACGCGTGCATCCGTATGTTGCTTCTTATTTACTTAAAGGTTTGATATCCTGGAGGTTAAAATGGTTCTTCAAATTAAAAAAATGGGTTAGGATTAAGCCAGTTGACTCATACAGCTTTCTGGACTTTAAGTTTTTTAATTCCGCAGGTGAAAGAATAAAAGATTGATTTAAAAATGCAACATGAGTTAAGAAAATTCTTTTTTTTGTTAAAAAGTCTAAAAATTTCTCAATTGTAGTTAAGGTGACATTACTATTTGTGCAAAATTTTTATCTTGCGCTCAGTTTTATATATGTAGATAATAACATATGTGATTAACTTTCACAAATTTTCTAAAATTTTGCCAAATAATAAAATTAAAAAAAATGAATAGACATAAATTATTCCTGCTTTTTGTTTCTTTTTTTATATTTCAACAATTATCGGCACAAATTGCTGAACCCGTAAAATGGAGTTTTTCTCAACAGAAAATAAGTGATGATGAGGTGCTTCTTGTTTTTAATGCTAATGTTGAACAGAAATGGCACTTATATACTCAGTTCTTTCCTGATGGTGGCCCATTAAAATTATCTTTCAAGTTTGAGGATTCAAAAAATTATAAAAGGATTGGCAAAGTTTCAGAAAGTCCGGCCCCTAAAAAAGTATATGATGATATATTTGAAATGGAGGTTCAATATATTAGCGGCAAAGCTGTTTTTACGCAGAAAGTTAAAGTACTATCTGAAAATGACTTTGTAATAAAGGGCGAGATAGAAGGACAGGCCTGCAATGATGTGGATGGAAGCTGTGTTCCTTTTTATCCTGAATTTGAGTTTAAAATTAAAGGGGCTAAAACTAAAGTTGAATCAAGTGAAATAGAACAGGATACCATTAAATATGAGCTAGTTGCACAAAAAGACAGCCTTGAAGTTGATACTTTAGAAATGAAGATGTCTTCAACTTTTAGCGATACTACAAAGCATATCACACCCGTAACTAATGTTAATTCAGATATTAATCTTGAGAATGGTTCTTTAGGTTTATTATTTTGGATATCTTTTCTTGCCGGATTGCTGGCCATACTTACACCTTGTGTTTTCCCCATGATTCCAATGACCGTTTCATTTTTCATGAAAAGTGGCGAGAGTAAGGTAAAAGGAAGAATGCAGGCCCTTTTCTACGGAATTTCTATCATCGTAATCTATACTGTCATTGGTACTTTAGTGGCTGTATTATTCGGAGTTAATTTTGCCAACTGGTTAAGTACTCATTGGATACCAAATGTATTGTTTTTCCTGATTTTTATATTTTTCGCCGCTTCCTTTCTTGGAATGTTTGAAATAACTTTACCAAGCTGGATTGTCAACAAGAGTGATTCTCAGGTAGATAAAGGAGGCATTTGGGCTCCATTTTTTATGGCCTTTACTTTGGTTTTGGTATCTTTTTCATGCACAGGGCCTTTAGTTGGAGCGATACTGGTTAAATCAGCTGGTGGCGCCGTTTTGGAACCTATTGTTGGAATGTTGGGCTTTTCATTAGCTTTTGCCTTGCCATTTACGCTTTTCGCTTTTTTCCCTTCCTGGTTAAGCAATTTGCCTAAGTCGGGAGGATGGCTGAATTCTGTAAAAGTTGTACTTGGTTTTATAGAAATTGCACTTGGCTTTAAGTTTTTAAGCGTAGCTGATCAAACTTATCACTGGGGCATCCTTGACCGCGAAATTTATATTGCCATTTGGGTAGTAT
>JARGGF010000729.1 GCA_029210905.1 Bacteroidales bacterium
ATGATGCTAATATAATGATATACAACTAGTTGCTTATAATCTTGGCCTCTACCCTTCTGTTCTGTTGCCGGCCTTCTTCAGTTTTATTGCTTGCTACCGGATATTTGAAATAATAACCTACAGATTGCAAATTGGCTGGATTTACGCCTTGCCCCACAAGATAATCGACTACAGCTTTTGCCCGGGCTTTAGATATGCGCTTATTTACTGCAACAGAACCCCTGCTGTCAGTATGGCCGGAAATTTCCAATACAAGGTTAGGATATTTAGTAAACATTCTGGCTACCCTGTTTAATTCCGAAAATGATTCAGGCCGTAAATTTGATTTTCCACTTTCAAAGAAGGTATTATACAAAATTATTTTTGAACCAGCAGACATAGGCTGTAAAGCAACATCCTTAAATATTTCACGGTATCCGCTAGCTTCTGGCACCACAAAATTCTCAGAATGAAACATATAATTATCAGCATTTACAGAAAATCCATAGTTCTTACCTGATGGCAAGGTTATCAAATAGGAGCCTGTGTTGATATTTGATTTAGTTTCTTTCACTGTTTTCCCCGTTGCATTATCTACAAGTTCAATAGTTGCCTCAATAGGTCTGCCTGTATTAAAATCGGTTACAATCCCTTTAACGACAGTCATTCTGGTATACTGAATTTCAACAGCCTCTTCAATAAACGATTCTTTCTCAGGAATTGCAAGACAAGCTATTAAATTATCTTCATTAGCAAGAACCAGAGGTTTCTCGGGGCCTAAGAGAATTAAATGATAGATATCCAGACCTCCTTCGCCGCCCTGGCAGGAGGAGGTATAATAAGCGTCACGTTCGTTAGGTAAAATTTTAAGGTACATATCATCACCAGTAGTATTGATTGGCATGCCAAGGTTCTCTGGCTCAGTCCATGTGCTGTCTTTAAACTCTGATTTAAAAATATCAAATCCACCAATATTTTTGTGCCCGTTTGAACTAAAATAAATAGTTAATTCATCGGGGCTAACATAAACTGAAATCTCATCATATGGGGTGTTTATTACAGGCCCAAGGTTGATAGGTTTAGACCACTTTTTACCTTTAGCATCAATTTGGCTCATGAAGATATCGCGTCCGCCGTAACTATCTTTCTCTCTGTTGCTTACAAAATACATCCTGGTTCCTTCAATATTAAAACAAACAGAAGATTCCTGTGAATTGTCTTTGTTAACTTTATTCGTTAAATCATGAATATTACCCCATTTATTGCCTTTTAAAGTGGCCGAATACAAATCACCTCCATCGGTCCTGCCCCGATACAATACCAGTTTTTTGCCATCCTCTGAGAGCGAAACAGCTGCATCATTCCATTTGGTATTTAGTGGACTCCCTATGTTAGTTGCCAACTCCCATTTATTACCGGCCTTTTTACTTAAATAAATATCTTCAAAGAATTTATGGTCCACCTGACTTACCATATCCCCCTCCTCTCCTCTTCTTGAAGTAAAAGCCAAAATGGTTCCGTCTTCTGAAAGCACAGGATCATAATCGTCATATTTTGAATTAATTTGAGGACCCATGTTGTCTATCAGTGCCCGTACCTGTTTCTTTTTCAACACAAGGCCATTCTCGCACTCTGAGATATACTTATTGATTATATCTCCAAACGCTGCCTTTTGGTTGGGCGATAACTCATCTAAATAGGCATTATATGCAATTATTGCTTTATTAAATTCACCTGAATATTGATACGCCTTACCTAATAAAAATTGTGCTTTAGGATGTATATTCAGCCTGGAATCAATTGCTTTTTCTATATGTTTCATTGCATATTCTTTTGGCCAGGAGCGCAGATAACATATACCAATTAATAGATTTAATTCAGGATTTTCTGAATTGTAAGCAAGTGCCTTTTCATAATATTCAATCGCTTTACGATAGCTGCCTTCTCTGTGCTGATAAAACAGAAAATTTGCAGTTTTAATATTGCTCCAGGCTTCTTTAAAACCATCTTCGGTTTGTTTAAATTCCTTCTTATCAATATATATTCTTTCCTGGGCTTTTGTAGAAAACAATGCTAAGCCAAAGAATATTATAAAAAATACAAGTTTGATTAATCTCCTCATTTTCTTTTTTTTATGTAGAACCAAGGTACTGGTACAAATTATCAATTAGGTATTTTTAAAAATTCTAAATAAATACTACTTGCAGCCTTTTGAGTAAAGTTCAGGATTGTTGATCCCTAACTCAATTGCTTTTTTCCAATCAGCACAGGCACCATCAAAATCACGGGTCATTTCTTTTGCATTTCCTCTGTTGCCATATGCCTCTGCAAAATCCTGATTGATCTCAAGCGCTCTAGAGAACTGTTCCAGTGCCTCACTATACTTTTGCTGCTTCATATAAGCGGCACCTAAATTATTGAATGACATGGAGTTGCTACCATTAAGTTCAATAGCTTTCTGGAAGTCCTCAACAGCCTTATCATACTCCTCCATTTCAAAATAAACACTTCCCCTGTTGTTGTATGCATTGTATAACGAAGGATCAATCCTAATGGCAGTGGAGAAGTTTACTATTGCCTCATTATACTCTTTTAATTCTCTATTGACACTGCCAATATTGTTGTAGGCTATTGCAAAATTGGGATCATTTTTTATGGCCAACTGGTAATCGACAATGGCACCTGTGAAATTTTTCAACTTCCTTTTAGCACTTCCCCTGTCGTTATATGCAAAAGCGTAATCTGGCTTAATCCTAACAGCCTCAGTGTAATTTTTTTCAGCTTTGTTATAATCGCCTATCAAAAAATTTGCTACGCCGCAATAATAAAAATATTTTGCTTCTTTATCGTTTATATTGCCTGCAGCTGTAAAATCAGCTAAAGCATTTTTAAAATCTTTAAGAGCTAAGTAAGCCAATCCACGGCTAAAATAGGCTTTATCATAATTAGATTTTATTTTAACAACCTGATCAAAATCTTCGATAGATTCTTTTAGTTTATTTAATTCCTTTTTAATATTGCCCCGATTGTAATATGCCTGGTAGAAATCAGGTTTCCTTTTTATTGCGGCAGAAAAATACTCAATGCTTTTATCAAAATTTTTCATTTTATAGCTTTCCACTCCTTTATTGTATGTTAACTCAGCATCCTGATTATCAGATACAACAAGCGTTGCCATGGTGTCAACCTGAGCAGATAATTGAAACACAAAAATCAAAATGAGTGCAAATAATAATATAATTCTTTTCATAGTTGGATAAGGTCAATTATTTCATCATATGTTTACAAATTTATATCTAATCTTCAAGATCTCAAATAAAAATAAAAATTTCGAGCGCATCTTCTAAGTACTGGTTAAAAGATATTAGTGAATTACATCCAAATTGAGCGATTATTCGTTAACACTCATGAGAAAAGTTCTGCTCAATCGATTAAGTAAATGTAAGCGTTCCACC
>JARGGF010000072.1 GCA_029210905.1 Bacteroidales bacterium
TTTAATAATATATTCTCTTGCTGAAAGCAATGAAAATAATAATATGCAAATCAAAGATGTTCCAGAAACAAATTTGAATAATGCTTTAGTATTATTTAATGAATTCCCCAAAAAACACACTGTATCAGATCAAAATGCGGGTGAATTTTGGAAAATTCTTATATACCAAATAAAGAAGCGAGAAAATGAACGTGAAAAGTTTGAAAACAAACCGCAAAACTTAAACAAAACTAAAAAACAATTAATTCAAGAATTTGATCAGCAAAACCCAAAGATATTAGAAAAAATTGCCGATTTATGGAATAAAATTCTTGACCCGGCAGGTTTAGAGTTTGATCTTGAAAATGCAAGTAATCCTATACAATTAAATGATAATCTCAAGGCCTATATTAGGCTAAAATCAACAAAAGAACGTATTAATTATAATCAACTTAGTACTGGAATTCGGAATTTTATGTTCCGTCTGGGCCATATTTATTCCTTATATTTTAACAGGGAAGTAAAAAATGGTTTTTTGCTTATAGATGAACCTGAAAATAGTCTATTTCCTGACTTTCTGATTGAGTTGGTGGACACATATCTTGATATTATCAAAGATAAAAACGACGAAAACAATACCCAGTTTTTTGTTTCCACACACAGTCCGATCATTGCAGCTCAATTTGAACCCTATGAAAGGATAATTTTAGAATGGAATGAAAAAGGAGCAGTGGATGCCTATAAAGGAGAAGCACCTGCTGGCGATGATCCAAATGACATTTTAAGTAAAGATTTTAAAATGAGAAACTTAATGGGAAAAAAAGGTCAACAAATGTGGAAAGAATACGTAGCCCTGCGTAATAAATTAATTCATACTTCTGATGAAAAAAAGAAAACAGAATTGATATCTAAAATTAACAAGATTGGTGAACTCTATAATTTCGAAGTCTGATGAAGTTTCTTAGTAAGAACCCAAAATCCTCTATTCTAGAAAAAGGTTTAACCTATCAAAAAAATAAATCTGATAACAATCGATTGCTAAAAGAAGAATTGTTAAAAGAACAGAAAAATTTTTGTGCTTATACTGAAAAATATCTTCAAGAACTGGATGCATCTGAAGTTGAGCATTTTAATTCATCAATTAAATATAAAGATGATTATTATAATTATTACGCCATTCTAAGAAAGGCAAATCTTTACAAAAAAGATGAAACCTACCTGAATGCAAAGTTTTTTGAAACCAGATTTTTTCAGAACAAGGATAATTTAGAGTCTCGAATTATGTACAAAGATGGTTTCTATTTTCAAATCAATGAAGACGACAAAGAAGCTTTTGAACTAATTGATTTTCTTGGGCTTAACCATCCTGATTTATGTCAGCAGAGGAATAGACATGTAAATCGATTGGCAAAAACATTTAAAGAAGCTGCATACAATTCTGAGAATTGCATTGAGTATTTTAAAGAACATATTGAAGAAATGAGTTTTGTTACCGCTATTGAAGAAAAGTTTGACATAAACCTTGAAACTATTTTATAAATCTCCTTTATTATTTTTCAAATTAAAATGATCAAAAGAATTCTCCCGCATCATTTGATTTCCACATCCGGGACAGGCTGCTGTCCGGCATGGCACACCATTTTCATGTTTTACGCGAATATCACATTTTAAACAAATGCAAAAACCACCCTTTCCAAATTCAATTAAAGGTTGTTTTCTATTACTATTATCAGACAAATTTTGATTTAAAGAGAAATTTCCTCCTTCAATTACAATTGCCTTTCCTTCAACAAAAGCCTGTGCTATCACTTTTCGTGCACTGTCATAAATGCGGGTAAAGGTTGGCCTTGATACATTCATTTTTTCTGCAGCTTGTTCCTGAGTAAAGTGGTTATAATCAGCAAGTTTTATTGCTTCATACTCCTCAAGTAACATGCTTAGGGTTTCTGTTTGTTTTCCCTGATTTCCAAATGGTTTGAACCCTTTTATCAAAGGCAGAGTGAAAATTTTTCGTGCTCTTTTTGGTCTTGGCATTATCCAATATTTTTTTCAAAATTAAGTAACTATTTGCCAATTTTACAATCCATCACTTATAGAAAAACGAACACATCATCAAATCTACTGATCCAGATCAGTTAATTTCACTTTAAAATCATAAAATTAGCTAGAGCACATCATGACAAATCCCTTTGTTTTATAAGATGGAATATTCACTTTTGCCAATAAATAAAAAATGGGCCCAATCAGATTATAAATACAAATATCTAGATATATGTTATTGAACATATTTAGCTATTTGTAAAGATTATAAATAAGAATGTAGTGTATTGATATTCATTCATTTATACTGTTTGGTTCACCAAATGTTTCATTTCTTAAGTTGCCACAGAGCATGAAGGAGTATGATAACATGCATTAAATTAATAATTTTGAATTTATTTCTAGTTTTGATTCATATTAAATTTTTATTTGCTATATATCAATGTTTTATTAAATAAACTGATAACTTTATCAAACTATTAATTAATCAGTAAATTACAAACAGCGTTCTTTTTCAATAACATAAAGTCCTTTAAAGGGATTTATTAAGAAACTTGATCACTCCAACAAAAGGATATGGTTAAATTTCATCAACTTACTAAAATATTTAGGTCGTGAAAACTACAAGGAGAGATTTCATTAAAATTTCATCGCTGGGTGCAGGAACTATAGCTTTAGGCACACCGGCTATTAAATTTTTAGCCGGAGCCGATGATTCAGAAAATAAAGGCAAGTCTGGTGCAGTAACCAGAACTCCAAATTATTGTGAGGTTTGTTTCTGGAATTGCGCAGGATGGGTTTATAAAAACGAAGAAGGCAAAATCTGGAAAATTATCGGCAACGAAGATGATCCACACAGCTATGGCCGATTTTGCCCACGAGGCACCGGCGGTGTTGGAATGTACTATGATGAAGACAGGCTTAAAACTCCGCTGATGCGTGTTGGTGAGCCTGGAAACCAGACTTATAAAGAAATATCATGGGATGAGGCTTTTGAGCATATTGCCGGCAAAATGAAAGAAATTGGTGGAAAATATGGGAACGAAAGCATAGCCCTGTTTAAACATGGTTCCAGTGGAAAACACTTTGGCAAATTAATGAGTGCTTTTGGCTCTACCAACCAGGCTGGTCCTGCATATGCACAATGTAAAGGTCCTCGGGAAGAGGCATTTGCATTAACATTTGGTGAGCCACTTCATTCACCTGAACCACTGGATATCAGAGATACAAAATGCCTGGTTTTAATTGGTTCTCACCTTGGCGAAAATATGCACAACGGACAGGTTCAGGAAATGTCTGAAGCAATAGACAAAGGAGTTACTGTAATTACCGTTGATCCAAGATTATCAACTGCAGCAAGTAAATCAAAATTTTGGTTGCCCATTAAACCGGCAACTGACACTGCCTTACTCCTTGCATGGATTAATGTAATTATCAACGAAGAACTTTACGATAAAGAATATGTGGACAAACTGACCATTGGTCTGGATAAGCTAAAAGACCATGTTCAGCAATACACACCGGAATGGGCTTATGGAATTACTACTATTGAACCTTCACAAATCAGAGCCACTGCAAAAGCTATGGCAGATGCTTCGCCATCGGTGATTGTACATCCTGGCCGACATGCAACCTGGTATGGTGATGATACACAGAGGATTCGGGCAATTGCTATTTTAAATGCCTTATTAGGTTCTTATGGCAGAAGAGGTGGCTTTTATCTACCCACCAAGGCAAAATTACCAGGATTTCCATCGGAAAAAAATCCAAACCCGGCATGGAGCTGGAGAGATATAGAACCTGAAAAATATCCTTTTGCAAGTGATGGTGTTACCAACCTTTTGGTTGATGGATCTCATCCTGATTATAAAGGAAAACATAGTATTAAGGCATGGTTTGTAATTGGTACCAACCTTCCTGTTTCAATACCTAATACTAAAAGGACTGTTGAAGCTATGGATAACCAGGAATTTATTGTAGTTATAGATACTATGCCTACCGAAATAACTGGTTATGCAGATATTGTTCTTCCGGAATGTACTTATCTTGAAAGATATGATGATATTCGTGTTTCTCCGCACAGGGAACCAAATATTGCACTACGCATGCCGGCCGCAGAACCTAAATATGAATCAAAACCTGCCTGGTGGATGGCTAAAGAATTAGCCAAAAGATTAGGTCTGGATGCCTATTTCAATTTTGAAAATTATTCTGAAGTACTTGATTGGCAACTGAAGCAAATCGGTTCCTCTCTTGAAGAAATGAAAAAAATAGGGGTCAAGAAATTTGAGCGCGAATTTGATGATTTATATTTTGCCCCTGGTGAAATACCTGAATTTTTCACAGGAAGTGGAAAGATTGAGCTTTATTCCAGTGAATTGGCTGCTTATGGTTTTGACCCGATGCCTGTTTACAAACCATTGCCTGAACCAGAGGCAGGATTTTACAGGTTGATATACGGCCGCGCACCAATGCACACATTTAGCCGAACGGCTAATAATCCAAATTTAACAGACTTAATGAAAGAAAACAGTGTTTGGATTAATCCTAAAGTGGCCAAAGAATGGGATTTAAAAAATGATCAGAAAATCTGGTTGAAAAACCAGGATGGTGCCATCTCAAGTTTTCCGATTAAAGTTCGTGTTACGGAACGAATCCGTTGGGACTCGGTTTATATGGTGCACGGTTTTGGCCACAAGGATAAGCGTTTAAGCCGCGCTTTTGGCCATGGACTTATGGACACTGAAATGATAACAAATGTATTAATTGATAAAGAATCAGGAGGGACTGGTATGAGAAGTAATTTTGTGACCTTCCTGACTGAAAAACCAGAAAAGGAGGTGCAGTCATGAGATATGCAATGGCAATAGATACCCTGAAGTGTGTAGGTTGTAGTGATTGTGTAGTGGCCTGCCAGACAGAAAATAATGTACCACATGGTTATGCTCGGGATTGGATCACCGAGACAGTTGATGGGGTTTACCCTTCGCTGGAATTGGAGTTTCGCTCTGAAAGGTGCAATCATTGTGACAATACACCATGTGTAAGGACGTGTCCAACCGGAGCCAGCCACATTATTGAAGGTGGTATTGTAAAGGTAACCCCCGGAAAATGTATCGGTTGTGGTGCCTGTATCCAATCGTGCCCTTACGACGCAAGATTTAGTAGCCCTGAGGGATGGGTGGATAAATGTACCTTTTGTGATCATAGAATTGCAAACGGACAAGATCCGGCCTGTGTTGAAGTGTGTCCGACACATTGCATGTATTTTGGCGATTTGGATGATAAAAACAGCAATGTATCCAAAGTGATTGCTAATAGAAAGTGGAAAGTATTGGCACCTGAAGCAGGAACAGATCCTCAAATCTTTTATTTGATTTAATAGCTAATACGTGCGTAAAAAAACATACGAGCTAAAATAAAAATACAATTAATTGCATACCATATAATTATATAGCAAGATGAAAGAAGAATTAATCGTTAGCGGTAGAATGAACCTCAACATCGATCCGGTGCTGCATATCTGGCATTGGCAAATTCCACTCTATCTCTTTCTTGGTGGACTGGCGGCAGGTGTCCTTTTCTTTGCAAGTTTATACTCCATAAGAAATGAAGAAGAAAAATATTCAACCGCTGTAAAAATAGCACCAATTTTAGCACCAATTGCCATAATTATCGGCTTAATTGCCTTATTATTAGACCTTAAGCATAAATTATATTTTTGGCAACTATATACCACCATTCGCTTATCTTCACCAATGTCGTGGGGAGCATGGGTGCTTATGGCCATTACTCCCTTATCATTTGTTTGGGTGGGAATTCATCTGAAAGAAGTATTTCCTAAAATTGATTTCAGTCAGAAATTTTTTGGGACACTTTATAAAATGTTTACCAAAGAGCAAGAAGGTGGAGTAAATTGGGAATGGAAGTTTGGATGGCTTACAAAACTTGAAAAACTGGCCATTGAAAACAAAAAAATGCTGGCATGGGCAATTTTGCTTGCTTCAGTAATTTTAGGAGTTTACACAGGAATCCTTTTGTCTGCCTTTAATGCACGTCCGCTATGGAATACTGCTATATTAGGCCCACTATTCCTTGTTTCGGGTCTGTCTACGGGTGCTGCATCCATAATGTGGTTATCAAAATCGCACGAAGAGCAAAAATTATTTAGCAAGATCGACATTCTTTTAATTGTAATTGAACTTTTCTTTATCATTCACTTATTTATGGGCTTTATGGCGGGGCCACAGGTTCAGATTGAATCTGCAGCCTTGTTCTGGGGTGGCGAATTTACTTTATACTTTGGTTTATTTGTGGTTATACTTGGTTTAATAATGCCTGGCATTTTTGAAGTGATGGAATTGAATGGATATCATATACATGTTGCCATTCCAGCTTTAATGATTTTAGTTGGTGGTTTGATTTTCAGATTTGTAATAGTGGAAGCAGGGCAAATAACGCGGTATTTATATTAAAAAAGAAATTAGAAATTGAAAATTAGTATTTCGGCTACGCTTAGTAACCAATTAATTAGAAATTGATATACTCATAATTACACATTATGTTGATTTTCAATTACTTTATAAGAAATTAAAAAGAAGGTTATGAATACACAAACTCCAAAAAAATACATGAATCCTTATCTGGCAGGGTTTATTTTAGGCCTTGCCTTGCTGGCAGCTTTTTATTTAACCGGCAGGGGATTAGGCGCAAGTGGTGCAATTAAAAGCACAGTAACCGCGGTTGTAAAAACTGTAGCTCCGGAACATGCCGAAAAATCACATTTTTTTACCAAATATTTTCAGGGAGATAAAAGCCCGCTGAATTCATGGTTGGTTTTTGAAATTATAGGTGTTGTATTTGGTGGCTTTTTGTCTGGTGCTATATCAGGCAGATTAAAACTAAGAATTGAACATTCGCCAAAAATTACTGCTAAAAAACGGCTCATTTTTGCTGCTTTAGGTGGTGTTATTGTTGGAATGGGTGCTGCCTTAGGCAGAGGTTGTGCGAGTGGAGCTGCACTCAGTGGCATGGCTGTGCTTTCAACAGCAGGCTTTATTTCATTTATAGCCATTTTTGGAACAGCATTCTTATTTGCCTATTTCTTCCGAAAATTGTGGATATAATTGATTAACAGAATATTAATACAAATATTGATTTAAAAATATACAGATATGGGACCTTTAATCACCCAAGGAATAATTAGCCCGGAGTGGAACCCGATATTAGCATTTGTTATCGGTATGGCATTTGGATTTGCTTTGGAACAGGGCGGCTTTTCATCAGCGCGAAAACTGGCTGGCGTTTTTTATGGTTACGACATGATTGTGTTGCGCGTTTTTCTAACTGCAATGCTTACTGCTTCGGTAGGCCTTTTATTTTTTAATTACCTGGGCTGGATAGACTACGATTTAATTTATGTAAATCCCACTTTTTTATGGTCATTAATTGTTGGTGGCGCCATGGTTGGTACCGGAATAATTATGGCAGGATTTTGCCCCGGTACCAGTTTTGCTGCAGCTGCCATTGGTAAAATTGATGCCATGGTATTTATTGGTGGATTGGCAATCGGAGTATTTATTTATGGCGAAACCTATGAATTAATCTGGCAGGGAATATACGAAGCTGCAGATTTTGGCAGGATTAGAATTTACGAAACCCTGGGTATTTCATCGGGTTTATTTATGTTCTTGTTTATCATTTTTGCGCTGGTGCTGTTTTGGTTGACTATTCCAATAAAAAGAAAATTTTCACAACGCAATTTAAAATACTAAAATTCTATAAAACAACATATTATGGAAAATGCACCAATAAAAAAACGCTATTATATTGTATCCGGAATAGTGCTTTTGCTGGGATTAATCTTACTTTTTCTTCCGTTTAAGAAAAACAGGAGCAAGGTTTCTCCAGAAAATTTACTACTTGCCATCTCAAACGAAGACAGATTTTACAGCCCCGACAAAGTTGCTAAATTAATTATTTCGGAAGATCCATCTATTCAGTTAATAGATGTGCGTACACCTGAAGAATTTGCCGCTTTTAGTCTTCCGGGTGCCATAAACATTCCTTTATCTGCATTATTAGATAAAGATGAAAAAGGATATTATTTATGGGAGGGCTACTTAAATCAAAAGATTAAAACCATTGTATTATATTCCAACGGTTCGGTATATGCGAACCAGGCATGGATGCTTACCAAAAGGCTGAATTTCAAGAACAATTATGTGTTAAAAGGCGGACTAAACAGCTTTTTTAAAACAATTATCAAGGCAGAAAAACCATTAAACAGCGCTCCTGAATCGGAACAAGAGTTATACCAGTTCAGAAAAGCGGCTGCCATGTTTTTTGGAGGAGGTGGAAGTGTTGATGTTTCACCATCTCCTGAATCGCAACCTATCCAAAATTTACCACCAAAAAAGAAGAAAGAAAAAGCACAATCTGGTGGTTGCTAATTAAATAAATGCAAGAGAATTCAAAGTTTAAAAAAAGTGAATCATGAGCAATAATGAAGAAAAAGAATACGGACTGATAAATAATATTTTACCTATTGGGAGTATTATTTTTGCAGTTATCATTATACTGGGGCTTATTTTTATAAAACAACCCGAAAAAGAATATCAAATATCTGAAACACAGATGCTTGAAAAACTATTAAGTTACCAGGATTTGGTGGGCCCTGATAAAATAATGCACATCCTTTTTGAAAAAGATTCGCTGTCCCAGCTAATTGATTTAAGAAGTACGCCCGATTTTATGAACGGTCACCTTGAAGGTGCTATAAATATCCCAATTCATCATATTCTTGACAAAAAATATGATGATATTTTAAACCAGGACAAAAAAATCAATATTTTGTATTATTCAGATCATTGCGGTGCTTGCGGACCCTGGATGATATTGACCCAACTGGGCTATAAAAACAATAAAATTTTACTGGGAGGTTATGATTATGTAAATGAACATATTTTAAAAAATTATTCACCCCTGGCTGGTAATTTTAAAAATGAAAAGCCACAATATGATTTTGCAAAAGTAATTAGCGAAACTTCAGGAGGTAAAAGCAAGCCAGTAAGCACCGAAAACGACCAACCGGTAAACCTGCCTGTTAAAAAGAAAAAGAAAGAAGCTAGTTCGGGAGGATGTTAAAACTTTTTAAAATATTGAATATGAAGCAATTGAGTAAATATATAATCATCTTTTTATTACCAATAAGTATTTTAACCTACTGTGGTAGTAAAAATAGTTCACATATAAAAGAACTTGTTTTAGAGGTTCCTGAAAATGTAAACGAAAATGATCTGCTGTACAATTTTATTGAACAATCGGGCGATATCGTAAATTCTGATGCTGCGCCAGCTCTTGTAGTTGCTGATGAAGTTGCCTCAAATCTTTCCAAATACCTGGTGCTTGATATCAGAAATCATGATGCTTATGTAGATGGGCATATTGATGGCGCCATACAGGTAAATGCTTCGGATTTAATGGATTATCTTGATAAGGAAGCAAGCCCTGCTAATTACGAAAAAATTGTTCTGGCTTGTTATTCCGGGCAAACAGCTGCTTATTATACTTCTCTGCTCCGCTTTGCGGGCTATGGAAATGTATTTGCCTTAAAATATGGAATGTCTGGCTGGAGTAAAAAAATTTCTGATAACAAGTGGACGGCAAACATCTCAAACAATTATGCGGGGCTTATCGAAACCAAAGGTTATCAAAAAGGTGAAAAACATGAATTTCCTAAAATAGAAACAGGAGCTACTACCGGATTTGATATTATGAAAGCCCGCGTAAATGCAGTTTCAGAAGAGGGATTTGGAAAAGCCATTATTAAAGTGGATACGGTAATGCAACATCCTGATAAATACTATATTATAAACTACTGGCCTATGGACAGGTATGTATTGGGGCATTTACCGGGAGCTGTGCAATATACTCCGAAAACCAGTTTAAAAAAAGAGGCAGACTTAAGCTATTTGCCTACAGATAAACCGATTGTGGTTTATTGTTACACCGGCCAGCACAGTGCCTTTGTTGCAGCTTACCTAAGAATATTGGGTTATGATGCGCATAGCCTTGCTTATGGGGCCAATGGATTTATGAATGCAAAAATGCAGGCAGAAATTGGGCATGCATTTGGTCCCTCGGTGGATATTAATGATTATGAACTGGTTGCAGGTGAAAAACCAAGTTTAAAAACTGTAGAAACAACCAGTAATGCAGTAAGTTCTGAAAAACCTGTTATTACCCCACCCAAAAAGAAAAAGAAAGAAGCCAGTTCAGGAGGATGTTAAAAATTTGAGTTTAATTTTTTCATAATTAAAAGAAGGTCAGTAATTTACTGGCCTTTTTTGCTGTCATAAGAAATTTGATAGAGTACTGATACTTCGAAGGGCTCAACACAAGTTACTTGATTTTACCGATCTATCTGATTTCCTTACTTCAATTGTCACTCTGCGTTCTCCTGTCTTTGGTCCTCCATCTTCGTTTTACTTCTATAACGCTGTAGCACAGAGTTTCACAAAGTTTTTCACAGAGTTACACAGCTTGTCCCGAGAATCGGGAGAGTTTTTCTTTCTCCGGCTCCCTTCTTCGTTCTCCTGTCTTCCGTCTTATTTTCCATTAACCTAACCTAAGCATGAAGCCTCGTTTAGCAAAGCAATGACCAATGTCTAATGACCAATTACCAATAAACCAACCACAAATCTCACAGATTAACGCAGATATTTTACTTTCTCCCGTCTTCGGTCTTCGG
>JARGGF010000730.1 GCA_029210905.1 Bacteroidales bacterium
ACAAGTGCTTCTTTTTCTTTGACAAAGGCTTTTTCTTTTTGCCTACGTTCTTCTTCTTTTTGCCTGCGCTCGTTTTCAATTATGGGCATGTATTCTTTTTCAGCAAGGTTATAGCCTTCGGTGGTAGCTGTTTTTAGCTCATTCTCGCGGATGCGTTTTAGCTTTAAAAAATGCTCATAAGCTATTTTTTCCGATTTCCCAAGGTTGTCGACCCTGAGTTTGTCTTTGGCCTGGGGCAGGCCTTTGGCCCTGAACTCGTCCTTGATTTCGCTGTTCTTTAAAAAGTATATCCACTCGTCGAGGGTATTTTTGGCAACATCGTCAAAGTTGTTGACTTTTAACACATAATATGTTGTAAAAATATCTGACACCTGGTCTATTTGATAGGCTTTTTTTTGGGCTGCATTCAGCTCTAGCCTATCGTTGCTGTGTATACCATAAAAATCGTTGCTGCCTTTGTATATGTAATCTTTGCCTTGCCCCAAATCGAAATACACAATGTTAATGGAATAGATCTTTTTTATTTTGTCATAATCATCGCCTTCGTCTATGTACTGGGTGAGGAGTTTGGCCTGACCGTAATTCATCCTGTGGAAAAAATCGTTTTCGCGCTCGTTCTGCACTTCAATTAGCATTAATTCGCCTTTTTGGTTTTTTACCAGAATATCTACACGGTTAAACTTGTCTGCTTCGTTGTCTTTGTTGCCTTCGCTTTCAAGTATCTCTTTTATGATGATATCCTGCATAAGCAGCTCAGAAAGAAACCCTTCCAGTACGTCAAAATTGGCTTTGTTGCGCAGCAGTCGTTTCATAGCCCAGTCGAAGCGTATGTGTTTTGCCATATTGTTTTATTTTGCTTTTAATGCAAAGGTATTCATTTTTTTATTGGAATGGAATATGGAACTGATAACGCGGATTTACTCCGTTGAACCGCTGCCCTAAGATTAAGGATTTAAAGATTTTTTTTATCAAGACTATCTGTATTATAATAATGATTAAGGATATGAACAAGTCCATGAATAGCGAGTTCTTTACCGTAGGTAGTTTTACTGGGTTCCTACACTTTATGATAAGCCTTTCCCTTTTTTATAATTCATCCACCATTCTAAAAATTCACTTTCCAGCAAAACTTCGCTTCCATATTTTTTTTCGTAAGCCTCCTTTTCATCCGCACTGATATGATGTCTTTTTATTTTTAATGACCAATCGTCGCGAATAGCAATTGAATAACCTCCCAGGGCTGTGTTTTCTTTAAAAAGGGCTATCCTGCTTTTCAATTTATTTATGAATTTTTAATGGTTTTGATACTAAAGTTACTAAAAAATTATCAATTAATGTGCCAATGAAAAAGAAAGGAGGCCACATTTTTTAAGTAAATTTTATTGAATTGCAACTAAAAATACCCCCTAAAAATTATAGCTCAACCCAATATCCAGACGAGAAACCTCCTGATGCATATGATAGCTATCTGGCTTAATGTCAATGAAATAGGACTGAGCATCAATGTAGTTATATTGGAAAGAAGCTCCTAAAGTAATCCATAGCTGACCATAGAGCAGAAATTTTACATTGGCAGAGCCACCTAAATTATACCGGTTTTTGTATACTGTATTTGCACTGCTGTTGAAAGTAGGATCAAATTTTTTTTTGCTTCCGGTGATAAGATACGAGCCTGCATTTATTTCAGGGGTAAATACAAATTTTTCAAGTATTAAAAAATCGTAAGCAACTGCTATTCCAAAATAAAGTAGTTGTTCCGGCCAATTTCCACTGCCGGAATAATTGAGATTTGTTCCTCCTCCGGTCTTTCTTGTAATAATAATACGTGTGGCGTCTTCGAAATTATAATTTTCATAACGTATATAACTCCCTATTAAAAACCTCCTGATGGAATAAAATGTCTGTAATTGCACTGCAAAACCATTAACAATTTTTGTGTCATAATAAACAGCGCTCACGTAACTCATTGTATCAGGTTGATAGCGCATTGTAGAAGTACCATTTGGTATTCCTGTTGTAATTGTGAGTTGAAATTTGCCAGGATTTTTTGTTTCAAAAAATAACTTTCTTATTCTATTTTCATAAAAGGGATTAAGTAAAATAAAGTCATAAACCTCTTGGCCATAAGCTATATTTATTGATTTAAACTGCTCATTATCAGAAAATAATATATTGCTGTAATAGGGGTGGGTTTCCTCATTATTAAGCGTGGAATAGATATATTTAACTTCAAGTGCTTCATCAAGGCCAACAAATATTAGGTATGTAAGCGTTTTTTCGATTCTTTTGTCACTAATCAGAAAAGCAATAGTGTCAATAATACCTGCCATAAATGGCAACTCATTAGGGTTTAAGTTTTGGAGGAATTGTTTTATTTCTGTTTTTTTTTGTTTTGGTGAATTAATGTCTTCAATAATGAAATATTTGCACCTGTTTCGGTTTTGCTTAATTTGCTGCCATTTAATATCGTCTATCTCAAGTTTACCGGCTGCTTCATTTACTGCCAGTGGCAATTCTATGATAAAGTCATTGGCATCTTTATTCTGGGCAAGTAACCTGCCTGAGATTAATACAAAACAAAGTGAAAAAACTGTACAAAAAATATTTTTCATTTTGTAAGATCCAACAAGTTTCATGTGAAGAATTAAATTTCGGGCACGGTTATTAGTCATTACTGAAAAATGACCAGTGACCATTGACTTTTTAACAGATAAAAAATGACAATTTTCAAACTTGCACCTAATATATCATCCTTGTTTCGGCGCCTGCGACACATCAACGCTAAAAATGATTTTGCAATGTCAGCCAGCTGGCTGAAGTCCTCAAGTCAATAACATTCCATCTTCTGAAAGAAATGGAATCGTCAGTTAGTTCTTAAGGCTAAGTTCTAAAAATAACCACAAATATTCTAAATTTAATAATAACTTTTATGGCAAACATTTAAAATAATATATAGATAGTTGAACCCTGTTCAGGGTTCTGCTTTATTCATTATTCTAACCCCGCACTTCGTACGGGGTTATTAATAGTTAAATCCCATCCGGGATTTTATATAAAAAACCACGAAGTGGTTGAACTTTTCAATAACCCCGGGTAAATGATGAGCATATGCGAATCATCAACCCGGGGTAAAGCGATAAATCTTAATATGAACTCTGAAGGAGTTCAACTCATAAAGGCAATTGCCCTGAATAGCTATACTCTTGAAACTATTTAACTATATTTCATTATGAAATTGCGATAGTAACTAGAACTTAGCCAAACAAAGTAAAGTGCAGACTGTTATTTTGATACAGCTATTCTTGGCATTTACATTTCATTTTCAGGGATGCTAATAAAAGAGTTGTAATTTTTAAGGATATTACCATCAACTCAATTGTTTTCATTTTTTATTTTTATTACTTGTTCTTCTGTCAATCCTGAAT
>JARGGF010000731.1 GCA_029210905.1 Bacteroidales bacterium
CAACTAGTGAAATTTTTGATGATTTTGAAGATGGAGATCTAAACGGCTGGGGCAATACAATGGATTGGAATAATTCTAATATTGAGGCAATTAACGGCTCACTTTCGCTTAAACATCATTTGCTTGGCACAGTTGGCTCAAGTTACATCTTTCATGATTTAGCTGCTTTAAGTTTGGATGAAAAAAGTGTCGTCTGGCGGTTTAAACTAAAAAATGGAGATTGGGATCCGACTACACAGAATCGGTTTTGGTTTTATTTATTAGCTAATGAAAATGATCTTTTGAGCGCTTCAGTAGATGGTTATGCTGTTGGAGTGCAAATGGCAGCAGCAGGATCTGAAGATTTTTTAAGCCTGTGGAAAATTACTGATGGAACTATTGAACAACTTTTAATTGAATCTGAATTTGATTGGGGGGCTTCTAATAATTTGGGAATAGAAGTTGTAAGGACAACTCTTGGAAACTGGATGCTCAGTTATGATGAAAATGCAAATTTTGATAATTTAAAATTAGTCGGATCTGCAGTTAATACTGATTATCAATTTACTGATTATTGCGGCCTGGTTTTTAGGTTCGAAGGTGCTACATTTCGTGCAGGAGAGCTATGGCTCGATGATTTAAGCGTTTCGCCAGATAATATTTCACCAGCAATTTCGTCAGTTATCACGCTAAATTCAAATACCCTAAAAATTCAATTTTCCGAACAATTAAATCAAAGTATTGCCGAAACCATTAATAATTATGTTGTTAATGACTTTGAACAGCCCTCAAATGTAACTTTAAATACCGATCAGACAAGCATTGAATTGTCGTTTGCATCAGAATTTATAACAAATCAAAATTACTCAATCACTGTATCCAATATTGAAGATATCAGTGGCAACATAATGCCAGAATCAACTCTGGAATTTGTTTATATCCCATTTATCGTTCAACAGTTATTTATACCTGGCAAAAATGAACTTTTATTGGATTTTTCACATCCTTTGGAACAAAGCAGTGCTGAAAATCTGAACAACTACATGGTAGATAATTCCATAGGTAGGCCATTTGCTGCAGAACTAATTAATGATACGCTGGTTCGGCTTCAGTTTGCTGATTTTACTGCCAATACAAATTATTCTGTTAATGTGTCTGATATAAAGGATAAAGTTGGGATTTTAATCAACGGTACAGACATTTCATTTCTCTATTATCCTGGAAATGAGTTTGATGTAGTGACAAATGAATTGATGGTGGATATAAGTCCGGCACCAAACGTTTTACCTTCTGCAAAATACATTGAGCTATTTAACCGCAGCGCTACAGCCATTGATTTATCGGGCTGGTGGTTTCAGGTTGGTAATAACAGTCCACGTAGTTTTGATAATTATATTCTCAATCCAAAGGAATATTTGATTCTCTGCCCTGCAGGCACCATCACTGATTTTATCTCATTCGGAGATGCACTGGGAGTTTTGTCTGAAAGTCAATTAATAAGTTCAGGGACAGCAATTTCATTAATTAATCCTGAATGGAAAATCATTGATTATGTGAATTATTCTGAAAACTGGTATGCCGACGATTCTAAAAAAAATGGAGGCTGGTCGCTCGAACGAATTGATAACGACAACTTTTGTGGTGAAACTAACAATTGGAAAGCTTCGGTTGATTTTAAAGGTGGTACACCCGGAAAAATTAATTCTGTATACACTCCTAATAAAGATGAATCCTTGCCAGCATTATTGGATCTGCAAGTAGCTTCTTCTAATAAACTAATACTTAGCTTTTCGAAAAATTTAACAGATTCTACTGCCTTAAATACTGCAAACTATAGTTTAAATAATGTTACCAATATAATTGACTTTATCCAATTTTCAGACACCAGCCGAAAAACCGTCATCATCAAGTTTATAGATCATTTTTATGACAGACAGCAGCAAGAAATGCAAATTAAAAACTTGAACGACTTTTGTGGAAATGTACTGAAGGATACCCTGTCTATTTTTAACTATTACCTTATATATCCCAAAGCAGCCTATGCCGAATCTTCTAATTACTTAAGGATTATTTTTTCAGAAGAAGTGGATATCCTGAGCGCCCAGGAGCCTGGTAATTACGTAATTTCAGAAGGAATAGGCTCCCCTGCTTTCGCATTTAAGCATACAGAAAAAAGAAATGAAGTATTTCTTGAATTTCCAGCTGCATTTTCCAATGCCCAATACTATAAAATTGCCATAAAAAATGTAAAGGACCTCAATGGCAACATCATGAATTCCACCGAGCTTGATTTTAGCTTTTTTAATCCTTCTTTTAACGATGTTGTTATCAATGAATTATTGTTTAATCCAAAATCCGGGGGCGTTGATTTTGTTGAAATTTATAACAAATCGAACTGGCCGGTTGATTTAAGTAAACTTACCATTGCAAGGCGAAATGATGAAGGCAATCTGGAATCCTTTAAAGTGCTGTCTGAAAGTAATTTATTTATTGAACCGGGTCATTTTATGGCCATCAGCAGCGACACCGCAAAAACAAAATCCGACTACCCTGCCATATCCTATGATACTTTTATTCAAATCCCGGTTTTACCAGCTTATAATGACGATGAAGGAACCGTTCTTTTATTACACAATGACTCCATCATAGATGAATTTTCGTACAATGATAAAATGCATTTTGCACTAATAACCGATCCCGAAGGCATTTCATTGGAACGAATTGATCCCTTAAAACCTACAAACGACCCTGACAACTGGCATTCAGCCGCTGAAAGTTATGGTTTTGCCACCCCAGCCAATAAAAATTCTCAGTTTATGCAGCTTTCAGAAGGGATAGATGGAGAGCTAACCATTGAACCCGAAACCTTTTCGCCCAATAATGATGGCTTTGAAGATGTGGTTTTTATCCGTTATAAATTTAATGAGCCGGGCTACCTTGCTAATGTAAGTATTTATGATGGCAAAGGGCTCCTGATTAAACGCCTGGCCACCAACGAGTTATTGGCCACCCAAGGGGAATTCAGCTGGGATGGCCTTTACCAAAACAACACCAAAGCCCGGATTGGCATTTATATAATTTATTTTGAAGTATTTAACTTGCAGGGCGTGGTAAAAAAGACGAAGAAAACGTGTGTTTTGGCTTCGCGCCTGAATTGATAAAGAAAATTTGTTAAGAGGGGCATAGCTCTAATTCATTGGCTTAATAAGCATTGAGCCTTATTTGGCTGAGGTTCTTTATCCATTCATTTAACACGCATTATTGCCTTCGAGGGCCAGCACCGTTAATGGGGTTTTCTACATACGAACCACGAGATGCTCAACGGAGCTAATCTAAACTGAAAAACAATTAGTGCAATTGAAGTTGATTAACCTATAATATTTTTTTGATATTCGTACAGCATATAATTTTTCATTGTAGCTTTTGTCAACAGATTGTCA
>JARGGF010000732.1 GCA_029210905.1 Bacteroidales bacterium
TTAATTCATAGGGTATTTATCTGATTTTTTTTAACATTAAAAATAATAAATAAAAAATGAAAATTCTAAAAGTTGTATTTCGATTATTCTTAGGAATTGTTTTTACACTATCTGGTTTTTTTAAGGCTGTTGATCCTTTAGGATTTGGCTATAAATTAACAGACTATTTTACTGATGCTTTTGGAATACCTTCATTATCAGGTATTTCATTAATATTGTCTGTACTTTTAATAGCTTTTGAATTTTTAGTAGGTATTTGCTTAATTATAAATATAAAACCTCGGCTATCCGCTTTGGGCGCCCTGTTATTCATGTTGGTTTTTACTCCACTGACATTATATATAGCAATTGCAAATCCTGTGACTGACTGTGGCTGTTTTGGTGATGCACTGGTAATTGGTAATTGGGAAACTTTTATCAAAAATATTGTTTTACTTCCTATGTCAATTATTCTTTTTATAGGAACTAAAGGTGAACATAACACCTATAAACCTAAAGTTGACTGGCTGATTGCAGGTTTATTATTTTTATTAGTCATATTTTTTCAGTTTTATAACTTAAGGCACTTACCGGTAATTGATTTCAGACCTTATAAAGTAGGTGCAAATATTCCGGAATTAATGGTAGTTCCTCCAGGTGAAAAAACAGATTCGTTTGCAATATTTTATACTATGCAACAAATTGAAACAGGCGAAACAAAAAAAGTAGATGATAAAACCTATATAAATGATGAAGTCTGGAAGGATACGTTATGGAAAATTACAGAAACAAGCGATCCCGTTTTAGTAAAATCCGGCTATAAACCACCTATCTATAATTTTAGTGCCTATCCTGTCAATTTAGGTAACTTAAAATCTGAAACAAAGGATGTTATGGATAGCATACTTGCTGAAAAAAATTATAGCTTTATTATTGTTTCATATGATATGTCTAAAGCAAAAATTGAAGATTTTAATAGAATGGATATTCTTATTAATTACGCTTATTCAAAAAACATCTCTACTAATCTTTTAACTTCAACAACATCTGGCTTTAGCGATTTCATTCAAAAACTTATGTATCCCATCCAAATTTTCAACACTGATCCTATAACGCTTAAAACTGTAATAAGGTCTAATCCTGGGTTATTATTGATTAAACAAGGAAAAATTATTGGAAAGTGGCATTATAATGATATCCCCACAGTTCCTGAATTTGACGAAATAATCGCAATGAATTAAGCTAAATGATTAATTATTAATATTTTAAAAATAAAACCATGAGAAAAAACATTGTTGCCGGTAACTGGAAAATGAATACCAACCTTGAAGAGGGTATTTTACTTGCGAAAGAAATTAATGCCTTGGTAGCAAAAGGAATCAATGATCCTAAAACCGGAGTGATAATTGCGCCTCCATTTACACACTTACATGCTATAAATCAAGTTATAGATAATGATAAAATTTGTCTGGCCTCACAAAATTGTGCCACTGACGAAAAAGGTGCATTTACAGGAGAAGTTTCAGTAAAAATTTTGAAATCAGTAGGGGTGAAAGCTGTTATTTTAGGCCACTCTGAAAGGAGAAGTTATTACGGTGAAGTTAATGAAACATTACTCAAAAAATTAAATATCGTTTTAGAAAATGAAATGAAGCCAATCTTTTGTTGTGGCGAGGTACTTGCTGAAAGAGAAGCTTCAAAGCATTTCAAAGTTGTAAAGGAACAGATTGAAAATGTATTGTTTTCACTTTCTGCTGAGGTTTTTAAAAAAGTGGTTATTGCTTACGAACCTGTTTGGGCAATTGGCACAGGAAAAACAGCATCAAGTGAGCAGGCACAGGAAATGCATGCCTTTATTCGTACTCTAATTGCAGAAAAATATGGTTCTGAGGTTGCGCTTGATATTACTATTTTATACGGCGGTAGTTGTAAGGCTTCAAATGCGAAAGAATTGTTTTCAAAACCTGATGTTGATGGTGGTTTGATAGGTGGAGCCTCATTGGTGGCAGATGAATTTATGGGTATCGTTAATGCATTTTAACCTGGAAAATTCATAAGATTTAAGAATTTTTCTGATTGCAAAAAAAACTGGAAACTTTCTACAGCATTAATTGTAGATAAAAAAATAAGAGGATTATCCAGAAGGATCGCCTCTTATTTTATTATTTTGAAAAAATCATTGTTGAATTTCTTCTTTCTTATAAATTCCATCTTCAATAATCAAATTTAAATTTGATTTATCAAGGGCTATGGATTCCAGAATAATTGCCGGAACATCAACCCTGCCATTGTTTCTGCCTGAAAATGTAAATGAAGACTTTTTATTTTGGGCAACCTCTATAGCAAGTGTTGCAGCAGTTTCGGCTAGTTGTTTAATAGGAATATAAACAGTCATGGTTTGCGTCCCATTATTGATTCTTTTACAAGCCGCTAATTCTGCATCTAAGCCAGTGATTATTACATCATTATCTAACCCAAATTTTTGAAGCGCTTTGATAGTACCAGAGGCAGTACCATCATTTGCTGCAATAATGGCATCAATTGGTTTATCAGAAAGACTTAGTACTTTTTCAACTTCGAATTGGGCTTCAGAGGGGGACCATCCTTTGATAAAAGCCTGATATATTATGTTGATTTGTCCATTCTTTATTTTATCGGCAAGTGCTTCCTTTTGTCCTAACTCAATGTTTACGGCGTTAATATCGCTCTTGTCACCTTCTATGAGAATGAAGTTTCCATTTGGTTTTTTATCCAGTGCATAACTTGCTTGTAAGAAACCAATTTGTTTTGCATCAAAGCCAACAAAATAATCAAGTTCACAATTTTTAACCAATCTATCGTAAGCAATTACTTTAATATTTCTTGCATGTGCCTCTCGCACAATTGCCGCTGCAGAATTTACATTAACTGCTACAATTACAATAACATCAGCTCCTTCATCCATCAATTCTATAGCCTGGTTAAACTGTGTAATGTCATTACCATCAGACATTTTCGTTATTACCTTGCCATTTAATTCTATAATTTTTTCTTCAAAATATTTTTTGTCCATGGCCCATCTGGCAGAACTAAAACTTTCCATTAAAAATCCAACAGTGAGTCCATCCGTGTTTTTACATGAAAGTAAAAATCCACGCCCAGAGGACGTGGCATTGTGTTTACCCCTGGAAGGGGTAAGGATGCCTTAGCCCTCATAGAAGGCTAAGTGAAAATCATTGTCCCCTGGTTATTAATTATTTTTTTTCGTCTCGTTTATCTTTATCTTCTTGATACTTTACATACTTCCGTATCATTTCTTCATTTAGTCCTACAGTATCAACACAATATCCTTTTGACCAGAAATGGTTACCCCAATATGTCTGCTGTTTTAATTGCTTAAACTTGCCAAATATCCGAATTGCGGTTCGGCCTTTCAAAATACCCATCATATCAGAAACTG
>JARGGF010000733.1 GCA_029210905.1 Bacteroidales bacterium
GAACAAAGATACTGTTGAAGATGACTTTATTTTCGAGAAATTAAGTGAATTGTCTGATGGTAAATTAGTTGTAGAAGATGGCACAAGATTAATGGAATCCAAGGATTTGGTGAGTAAAAAAAGGAAAATTAAGAAGAAGGGATTTCAAAGAAGCAACTAATTTAATAAAACCTTAATAATGAATTCATTCCGTATTACCGGCGGGAAATCCTTAAGTGGCGAAATTACTCCTCAAGGTGCTAAAAATGAAGCGCTGCAAATTCTTTGTGGCTGTTTACTTACCAGCGAGCCTGTTATCGTTTCAAATGTCCCTGAAATTAAGGATGTTTTAAATTTGATAGAAATACTAAAGGGGCTGGGGGTGCAGGTTGCCAGATTAGAGCCTTCGGTATTTAAATTTCAGGCTTCCAATATTGATTTGGAATACATGAATTCAGCTGATTTTCAATCAAAAGGAGCAAAAATCAGGGGATCAGTTATGATAATTGGCCCATTACTTGCCCGATTTGGCAAGGCATTTATCCCCAGGCCTGGAGGCGATAAAATTGGAAGAAGGCGGATAGATACACACCTTCAGGGCTTTGAGAAGCTTGGTGCAAGTTTTCGATTTGACCTGAAAAAAAATGCTTACATATTAGCAGCTGAAAAATTACAAAGCACTTACATGCTGCTCGATGAGGCTTCGGTAACCGGAACAGCCAATATTTTAATGGCTGCTGTACTTGCACATGGAACTACCACTATTTATAATGCTGCATGTGAACCATATGTGCAGCAATTGTGCCTGATGCTTAACAATATGGGTGCAAAAATATCAGGGATCAGCTCAAATCTACTCACAATTACAGGGGTTGATGTTTTACATGGTTGTAGTCATCGAATTTTACCTGATATGATTGAAGTCGGAAGTTTTATCGGGCTGGCAGCCATGACTAAATCACAAATAAGGATAAAAGATGTTAAATATGAGCATCTGGGCATAATACCAGATTCATTTAAACGTTTAGGTATTAGAGTAGAACATATTGAGGATGATATTCTGGTGAATGGTCAGGAAAATTATACCATAGAAACTTTTATTGACGGTTCAATAATGACCATTGCAGATGCTCCCTGGCCGGGGTTAACACCCGATTTACTGAGCGTTTTTTTAGTAGTTGCAACACAGGCCAAAGGTAGTGTACTAATACACCAAAAGATGTTTGAAAGCAGGTTGTTTTTTGTAGATAAACTGATTGATATGGGCGCACAGATTATTCTTTGTGATCCCCACAGGGCAACAGTGATTGGGATTGACAGAAAGTACCCTTTAAGGGGCACAACTATGACTTCACCCGATATTAGGGCCGGTGTTGCGCTGTTAATAGCAGCACTATCTGCTACAGGAACAAGCACTATTCATAATATTGAACAAATAGACCGTGGCTACCAGGATATTGAAAAAAGATTAAACGCTATTGGTGCAGATATTGAGCGGGTTGAATAACCTTAGATGATAAATTATTTGATATGGGACGAAAAAAAATATTAATTCTTTTATTTGCAATACCATTTTTTTTAGCATTTTCTTCTATTGAAAAACGTGCTGAAGTTTTTTCCAGGCCAATGCCTCCAAAAATAGGAGATATTGCACCAGAAATAAACATGTTATCTGTTGATAGAACTACAAGCTATAAACTTTCAGATTTGAGAGGGAATTTGGTACTTGTTAATTTCTGGGCATCTTTAGTGGCTCCATGTCGTTTCGAGAACCCTAATCTTGTCAGGGCATATCAAAAATATAAGAGCAGTACGTTTACAAATGGCAAAGGTTTTACTATATATTCAGTGTCTTTAGATACCGATATAAATAACTGGAAAAATGCTATAACAAAAGATAAATTAATTTGGCCATATCATGTAAGCGATTTAAAGGGCTACGATTCTCAGGCCGCCAATGATTATGGTGTCAGGGCTATTCCATATAATTTCCTGATTGATGGTGAAGGTAGGGTGGTAGCAGTAAACCTTAGAGGTGATGAACTTTCCAAAGCATTAGACTCCTATCTTAAATAATTTAAAAAATATATACAGTACAAAAAGACAGGTCTTTTGGCTTGTCTTTGTCATTTTGTGAAATAATTAATAAAAAATGTGTCAAATTGTCTGAAAATTATCTCGTGGCAAATAATTTGAACAGCAATCTGACACGAGTTTAATGTTGGTGAGTTAAAGTAGAAAAATAATATATCTGGAATTTTAATCTTTACCCGCATTATTCATTGAATTTTTCGGGTTTACTAAAAACAATAAAATCCAATAGCAAAAATCAAGGCAGTTTAGTTAACGATATATTGGCAGACACTTTCAGGTATAGACACAGATTGGCCTTGCCAAAATGGAAATCCTTCTGAGTCAAAAGATTCAGGGAGATTTTGAAAGCGCTAACTAAACTTTATAATATAATAATTAAGTATAATTTGTTTAAATATGAAGCAAATGTCTGAAAAAGGAGATAAATTCAACTCAAAGAAAAAAACAAAAGAAAATCTGGAACAAGTGGAAGTGAAGTCAGAAAAAAACAATGAAGAATCTGCTATCGAAGTAGAAAAAGAATTACTAGTTGAAGATAAGGATAGCGAGGAAACAGTTCAGGAAACTGAAGCTGAAGTAAATTTTGAGCAAAAATTCAATGAATTAAATGATAAATACATCCGCCTTTCTGCTGAATTTGATAATTTTCGTAGACGAAGTTTGAAAGAAAAGATGGAGTTGATAAAATCTGCTGGTGAAGATATTTTAGTCAATTTGTTACCTGTAATGGATAATTTTGAACGAGCATTAAAATCCATTGAAGCAAATGAAACTGCAGGTAATGAGGCTATTAGAGAAGGAATTGAATTAATATATACCAATTTCAAGGATTTTTTAGCACAAAGAGGTGTCAAAGAAATTAAAGCCACTGGCGAAGACTTTGATACAGACCATCATGAAGCTATTACTAAGATTCCTGCACCCGAAGAATCATTGAAAGGAAAGGTAGTTGATGTAATTGAAAAGGGATACCTTTTGCATGATAAAGTTATTCGTTTTGCAAAAGTTGTCATTGGTGAATAAGAAATAAATGCCCGGCTAATAAAAAAAACAGGAAAAGAGATGTCGAAAAGAGATTATTATGAAGTATTGGAAGTAACTAAAACTGCTACCAAGGAGGAATTAAAAAAAGCCTATAGAAAACAGGCACTTAAATTCCATCCGGATAGAAACCCTGGAGATAATGAAGCTGAGCATAAGTTTAAAGAAGCAGCTGAAGCATATGAAGTCTTAAGTAATGACGATAAACGAAGGCGATACGATCAATTTGGTCATGCAGGTCTGGGTGGAGCTGCAGGTGGTGGTGCTGGTGGTTTCAATATGGATATCGAAGAT
>JARGGF010000734.1 GCA_029210905.1 Bacteroidales bacterium
AGATAAAGTTTTTACAATTGTTTAAATGTAGATCCCAACCCTCTGTTTCTCTTAAATACCTGTTGATAATTCCTTGCTGATCGTGCTGAAATCCAAATTTTCGCAAGATGTTTTTTTTCATCACTTGTTCATTGATAGTTTAATGCTCCTAAAATAAATAAATTGGATACATATTTAAATTATTTTAGCAATTTTTATATTTTTTTCAGTTTTTGAAAAAGCATTATATTAATCTGCCATAATAATTAGTATTATACTATTTTTGTTTGGCTTATTTCTTGTATCTGTTTATAACAAAGAAAAAATTTAAAATTGTAGCATATGAACAATAATTTGACTAGTCCCAATATCCGTATTTTTGTATTTGGGACACTTCGAAAGGGCGGAAGACTTGACTTTTACATGGAAGGCTCAAAGTTTGATGGAATGTATTACACCCGTGGACAACTTATGAAATCTGAAATGGGTAGTGCATATATTGATATGGCCTATGACAAAGCCCACACCATCGGAGAATTATATCATGTGAATTTCTATTGTCTGCAGCGAATCAATCATCTCGAAAGTGTTTCAGGAGAATTCCCTACTGGTTATGATATTGATTTGATACCAATTTGGCCATACGACAAAAATAAACCGGTAGATTTCCCTGAACAAAAAAAAGAGCTTGCATTATTTTATCGCAGACGTAGTGAACCTGTAAAAATTATGTCTGGAGACTGGGTAAATAGAACAACTCCGATTCGCGAAATAGAAAAATATCTGGTAGGCAAAAGAGATGTTGCACTTAGCGAAAACAATATTTTGGAGCATATTATTGATTATTTAAACTACAATAAATAGCTTACTGTAACTTAATTTGATGGGCAAATTTAAAAACAGAGTACTTAATATTTTATTTTGGTCGGTAGTTTCAGCTGCTTTTATAGGACCGGGCACGGTTACTACGGCAACTAAAGCAGGAGCTGAGTATCAGTTTGATCTTTTGTGGTCTCTGGTATTTGCCACCTTTGCTTGTTTGTTACTTCAGGAAGCCAGTGCACGTATTACAATTAACTCAGGGATGAATCTGGGACAGGCAATTGCTAAGCAATTCGAGGGACGTCCAAGCAAAACTTTGGCCCTTATTTTAGTTATCGGAGCAATTATTTTAGGTTCCGCAGCCTATGAAACTGGCAATATTTTGGGTTCAATTGCCGGACTATTATTAATATTTGATATTCCTAAAAATTATTTTGTAATTGGAATTGGCGCCTTGGCAATTCTTGCTTTAAGTTTAAAATCTATCCCATTGATTGCCAGGATAATGGGTGGAGTTGTTTTTTTTATGGGCATTGCTTTTTTTACAACTGCAATTCAACTGGAGCCATCTTTAGAGGCAATTTTAAAAGGAGCGTTTACGCCAACAATTCCCAAAGCAGATGGTTCGGGTTTAATTATTTTGGCATTGATTGGGACCACAGTTGTACCCTACGACTTATTTTTAGGTTCAGGTGTACTTGATAAAAAACAGGCAATTTCAGAGATGCGTTTTGGCTTATCGGTTGCCGTAATTTTGGGTGGTATTATCTCTATGGCTATTATGGCTGTGGGTACTGTTATTACTGCTGATTTTACTTACGAAGCCCTGGCTCAGGCGCTAACTTACAATATTGGCCCGTATGCTGTTTATATTTTTGGATTTGGAATGTTTGCTGCCGGTTTTTCTTCAGCAATAACTGCTCCACTTGCATCGGCAATTACTGCACGAAGCTTATTTGATAAGAATTCGAATGAACGATGGAAAACAAATGGACGTTATTTTCGCATGATATATCTTGGAGTTTTGTCTTTTGGCCTTATATTTGGCATACTTAATGTGAACACAATATACGTTATAACTATTGCACAGGCGTTAAATGGATTAATTTTACCATTTATTAGTATCTTTTTAATTTATGTAATTAACGACCCCTGTTTAATGGGTGAAGAGAACGTTAACAGTTGGATTTCTAATATTCTAATGGCCATAGTTGTCTGGGTGACCATGATCATTGGATCAATCAATATACTTAAAGCGATTCAAAACGGGTTGACCAAAGCTAATTTGCTATCTAAAGAAGGTTTTATTACTGATAATCTGATAATTACAATATCAATACTGGCTTTTTTTCTTAGTATAGGTATTTTATTCCTTATCAAAAGATTTAGAAATGTCAGATTTAGATTATTAATTAAAGAAGATGATTTAATAAATTCTTTATAATTTTACGTGTTTTTATATTAATTATTATAGAAGGGTTGAAGAACATGGGCATCAGCAGATTTTTCATAAAATCATTTGGATTAAAACAGGAGGAAGGAATTAAATTCTCCCTACTATTTTTCCATTCATTTTTCCTGGGCTTGTTTATTGCCTTTTACTTTGTGCCTGCCAACTCGGTTTTTATTCAGTACCATGGTAGCGAAAGATTGCCTTATGCCTATATAATTTCTGGTATTGCAGGATATCTTATCTCTTCCATCTATTCAGCTTTACAAAAAAAGGTAAATAACAAAAGCCTGTTTCTGGGTGCTGTAGTATTTATGTTTATTGTTACGCTTGGTTCACGCATGGCCTTGCCTTTTGTAAGCCCTGAGATACTCAGTTTTTTTGTATTTATTTGGGCCTGGCCATTTATATCTCTTGTAGGGATTGTTTCCGGCGGTCTGGCGCTGCAATTTTTAAACTTAATTCAGGTAAAAAGATTGTATGGTTTGATGAACATGGGAAGTGTAATTGCTTCTATTTTAGGATATCTTGCCATCCCTGTACTAATGTCCTTTCTGGGGCACTCGTATGATTTATTATATATTGGAGATTTTGGTTTAATTGCTGCAGTTTTTATTTTATTTCTTCTTTATAAAACTTTGGTAGGCTCATCGCAGAAAGAGGTGGTAAAGCAACAAGCCACACAAGTAAAAACAAAGTTCTCTGAACTTGTAAAAGATAAATATTTTTTACTCATATTTAGTTCTGCAACACTTTCAATGATAGCAATTTATGTTGTCGACTTTGGTTTCCTGTCCAGCGTAAATGTTCAGAAAAATTTATTCCCGACACCCGAATCAGTTTCAAGTTATCTTGCTTTTGTTTACGGTGGGCTTAAAATTGGAGAATTGCTAATTTCATACTTCTCCAGCCGGATATTAAGTAAACATGGAGTTAAGCTTGGGCTTACCATTCTGCCTGTTTCGGTAACTTTAATTGTTTTAATATCCACAATAGTAGGCCTTACAGCAGGAATAACTACGATTGTATTCCTTGCCTTAATGACTTTGAATAAATCCATAGAACGTATATTTAGAAGAGGATTAGACGATCCTGCATTTAATATATTATACCAACCGCTGCCAGCAGGCCAGAAAATGGCTGTACAAACCA
>JARGGF010000735.1 GCA_029210905.1 Bacteroidales bacterium
CGGCAGGGAAAGTATCAGCCAAAAGTTGAACTGGTTTTGTGTTTTCATCCAAATTTCCGCTTACTTTTGATACCAAATGTATTACATGGCTGTAGAACTGCACTTCCCTGAAAATTTCTACGTGCACTTTGCTTGCATTCCTGCTTAAATCATTACGGGCCAAATCAACCAGCATAACGTGTTCTGCATTTTCTTTAGGATCTGCTGATAATTTCTCAGCCAGCTCCTGATCTGCAATATCATTTCCCGTGCGTTTGAAAGTACCAGCAATGGGATTAATGCTTGCAACACCCTTATTGATAGTAATTTGAGCTTCAGGAGAAGATCCGAATAGTTTAAAAGTACCAAAATCAAAATAAAATAAGTAAGGCGATGGATTAATGTTTCGGAGTGCCCTGTACACATTAAATTCATCGCCTTTAAATTTTTGTGAAAAGCCGCGCGAAAGAACAATTTGAAAAACATCCCCCCGTCGGCAATGTTGTTTTCCTTTTTTTACCATTTCAATATATTCATCTGGCGAGGTTGTGGTTTCTTCTGTTCCGTTTGGTGTAAAAGGATAGGTTGCAAGTTTACCGGTCTGTATTAACTGAATAATTTCATCGAACCTGCTTTCACTTGTATTTGTTTGATTTTCAATTATTATCAGTTCGTTTTTATAATGGTTTACACTAATGATATATCGATAAAATGAGTAAAGCAAATCAGGAATTTTTTCTTCTGGCAAAGCTTCATTTTTAACAGATAGTTTTTCAAAATACTGAATGGAATTGTAAGCGGTATATCCAAAAAAACCATTTATCTGGTTGTTTACTTTTTCGGCTTCGAAGCTTGCAATAAAATCATTGAGCTCATTTACTACTTCTTTCCTATCTTCAATAGCATGTTTTTCAATATTTTGGTTTGGAAATCGTTTAATTATTTGGCTGTTTTCCACTTTAAATTGCGCAATAGGATCGAGGCATAAGTAAGAGTAGCTGTTTTCAATTCCGTGATAATCAGAACTTTCCAATAATATTGATTGAGGAAACCGATCCCTTATTTTTAAATAAAGACTAACAGGTGTAAGAATATCAGCAAGTAGCTTTTGGTGCCTGGTTTTAAATTTAAATTTTTCCATTTTGGTATTTTTAATTGATGTTTTGAGCAAAAAAAAAACGGCTTATCGTGGAACCGATAAGCCGTTTTTATATGAAATTAGACATGCCTAGTGCGTTTCACGATCGATTAAATCACGACTGTGCCACCACCAAAACATATTTATATTGTTATTTCTCATTTATTATTGCTTTGAGCGAACAAATATAAAACTAAAAATTAAAAAACAAAATTAAAATCGTTTATATGTTCTAAATTAATCTGATAATTGATATCCCGAATGTATAAAATTGCTATTTTACTGCAAAATAAATACTAGCCACACCAAATGTTAGCCGTTTTTCGCGTGTTGATTGAAATCCGGCAGTTCGCAGTTCACCCAAAAAATATTTTCCTTCAGGAAAAGCCAAAACAGATTCGGGGAGATAACTGTATGCTGATTTATCTTTAGAAAACATTCTACCTACACCTGGTAAAATCCTTTTAAAATAGAAGTTGTAGATTTGTTTAACCGGAAAAATTCTGGGTTTTGAGAATTCCAAAATAACAAAAGGTGAGCCTGGTTTTAATACTCGTTTAATTTCAACCAAACCTCGCTGTAAATTCTCAAAGTTTCGAACTCCAAATGCAACAATTGCGGCATCAAATTCATTTTCACGGAATTGAAGGTTTTCAGAATCGCCTAATTTTAATTCAATAATATGTTCAAGTTTTTTCTTTTTAATTTTTTCCTTACCTACTTCAAGCATCCCTTCCGAAATATCAATACCCACGATTTTTAATGGTTTTACTTTTAATGCTGAAATGGCCAAATCTCCGGTACCGGTTGCAATGTCAAGGATATGTTGAGGTTCATAGGGCAGCAGCAACGAAATGGCTTTGCGGCGCCAAAACTTGTCAATGCCCAGCGATAAGAAATGATTTAAAAAGTCGTATTTTTTAGAGATATTATTAAACATCAAAGCTACCTGGCTTTTTTTAGATGTGGTTGATTCTTTATAGGGTGTGACTGTTTCGTTCATATATAACCTTAAATTATGCTATGTTGAGTTTGTAATATACCTGGGTATTATTTTATAATTAACTATTAATCAATTCCTTGAAAGAACTTTCATAGGCTGTTTTTGCATCTTCAATAAAACCAAAGGAAATATCATCAACCCGCATTTCACCTTTTGTAACATGGCCTAATGCGAGAAAAGGTATTTCTTTTTTTATCATAAAATCAATAAACTTATCTTCTTTATTTGGGGTGATACTTACCAACATTCTCCCTGGTGATTCTGCAAATAAAAATGCATCAGTTCTAATATCTGTATCAGTAATAATATCAAAGCCGAAGCCAAAAACCATGGCCGATTCAACAAGCGAGATAAATAACCCTCCTTTAGATATGTTATTTGCAGAGCAAATATAATTCTTGGAAATTAGTTCCTGCATGGCAATCTGAGTTTGATACTCCATTTCCAGGTTAAAATCAGGTTGATATTTTTTATCAATTTTAAGATAAGTATTCAAATACTCTGAATTGCTAAAATCATCTTTCGACTGCCCTATTAAAAAAATAATATTTCCCTTATTTTTGAATGAAAGGGTCATTTGATGGTTTTTGTTTTCAATT
This sequence comes from Bacteroidales bacterium, assembly GCA_029210905.1. Lineage (GTDB taxonomy): Bacteria > Bacteroidota > Bacteroidia > Bacteroidales > NBLH01 > NBLH01. The sequence continues at coordinate 2,720 of JARGGF010000735.1, forward strand.
AAGCCTAGCATGGTCAGATGTGCATTTAATGATTTTTCGTGCCCTTTTGTTTCATTTTGGCCTTCATGCTCAAAATTTTCAATTGAATAACTAAGCCTGTATTTTTTTGCAATGGTATCCAGGCCTCTTAACATTTTTGCCAGTTTACTGTAGGTGTTAGTATCACAACATCTTGAAGATGTAATACTTAAGGAGATTCCTTTTGGGCTTGCGCCAGAACTAGCCATCTGCTGGGCCAAATTAGCAATTCCCATTTTTATACCTATTTCAGGGTAAGCATCAATAAGCATTGAATTATTATATACACCAATTGCCATCGCTTTATTAGTACCTTTCAGGTTGTAAATTTTTGCAGCAGTTGGAAAGTTACTGTTCATGTTTGCTGTACCTACAGTGCTGTCGTATTGTTCAAAAATGCACTGTTTTGACGCAATATTTGGGTGTTTTATCAGAAACCAGGCAACTTCTCGCAGTTTTTTAGGTAGGGGGATTTGCTTTAGATTTATTTTATCCCTTTTTTCAGTTTCTTCAACTTCAGAATAGGCTATGTTACTTTCTGCATGTTCCTTGTGCAGCACATCAATAGGTATTTTTGCCAATTCGGCTTTTTTATTTCTGATAATTAATTGATAATCAGGTATTATTTCTCCTAATTCAATGCAGTCAATCTCCCAATCAGAT
>JARGGF010000736.1 GCA_029210905.1 Bacteroidales bacterium
TGAAGGTGCTATTTATCGAGTGTTCTGTTGTTTTGACGCTGGAAAAAATGTTGTTCTTTTTAATGGGTTTCAAAAGAAAACTCAAAAGACACCAAAAAATGAAATAGAAAAGGCATTAAGAATAAAAGATGAGTATTTTGAGGAAAAAAAAGGAGGAAAAAATGAATAATATAACAACATTTGACGAGCATCTTGACGAAAGATATGGTAAAATAGGGACTAAGAAAAGGACAGAATTCGAGATTAAAGCGAAAGCATTTGCAATTGGAGAAATCATCAGAGAAGCAAGGAAAGAAGCACAAATGACGCAAGAGCAATTAGCAATTAAAACAGGAACAAAAAAAAGCTTTATATCTCGAATTGAAAATGGGCATAGCGACATTCAACTATCGACATTGTACATGCTGGTTGAGATTGGTTTTGGCAAACAAGTGAACCTATCAATAGTCTGAAAATAAGAGAGTACCTGGCTTTCATTGACGGCTGACGGTTAAATAGCAGCCAGTGCGCCTTTCACACCACACTTCGACATGCTGAGTAACTGCCGTATGTACGTGTCTTCCCGATAAAAAATTCCCGATGAATCGGGAACTGAGTATAAGTAATGCTTACAATAAAATTGAAAGCCAACATTTTCTAAGTTGCGATTAACCTGTTTATCAGCTAACTGATTTAATGAAAAAAAACCATTCAATAAATACAATTCCTTTTTCAATCAAGGTAAGGACTGATTATCTTCATAAAATAATTTTGCTCAACGGGTTTTACCAGATAGTTATCAAATCCTTTTTTTAGTGCATCTTCCCTTTCTTCTTTGAATGCATAAGCTGTTTGTGCTATAACAGGTAATTGGGGCCTTAATTTTTTAATCTGAAGTGTAGCCGCATACCCATCCGTTTCGGGCATCCTGATATCCATAATTACCAATGCTATTTCGGGATGTTTTTTAACCAGGTCGATTGCCTCCTTACCATTCCAGGCATGTAATATTTGAATATCCGTAAAGGACAGTAATTCTTCAATATACTGGTAGTTATATATTTCATCTTCGGCTACCAAAACGGTATGATTTTTCCAGTTTTGTTCCAGCTTTAGCTCTGATGTAGGTTCTTTAACAGTAATTGTTTCGTGACCTCTGGAATAGGGGATCGTAAATATAATGGTGGTGCCCTTTCCAGGCTCTGAGTTTAATGAAATGCTCCCTCCCAGTTTTTCTGCCAATGCTTTTGAAATTGACAAGCCAAGCCCATTTCCGCCATAAATGTACTTTGGTGTGGTTTGTACCTGTCTGAAAGATTTAAAGATTAATGAATGGTTTTCAGGAGCAATTCCAATACCCGTATCTTTTACATAAAATTCGATAAAATTACCTTTTAAGTAAAAACCAAATTCAATTTTTCCTGCGGAGGTAAATTTTATAGCATTGTCAAGTAAATTGCCAAGTAACTGCCGAATTCGGCTACCATCGGTTTTTGCCACTATATTTTTATCCTCCTTATCAATAATAAGCGATAAATCCAGTTTTTTTATTTCCGTTTGTTTCTTATACCGCTGGAGCAATTCTTCAGATAAACTGGCTAAATTGACATCTTCAGATGAAATAGTGATTTGACCTGCTTCAATTTTCGATATGTCAATAATATCGCTTATAATAGCTAAAAGTTGTTCTCCGCTGGATTGTATGACATCAACAAATTTGTTCGTTTTTTCAGGGTTTAAGTCCGTTTTTTTCAAAAGTCCGGAAAAACCAATGATAGCGTTTAGCGGGGTGCGGATTTCGTGGCTCATGTTTGCCAAAAATGCTGATTTAAGCTTATCAGATTCCTCTGCCCGCTCCTTTGCAATTGTCAGTTCCTCATTTATTTTCTGAATTCGTTTCATACTTTCCGTTAATTCTTCATTAATTGCCAGATATTCCTCATTTAAGGCATGGTATTCGTCGTTCTGCTTCAGTAGGGCAAATTCCGTCTGCTTCCTGTCGGTAATATCGTGCCCTAAACCGACCAGGCCCGATACCCGACCCTGCTTATCATATATAGGAATTTTAGTGGTAAGCAGCCAGCGTTGCTTCCCTCTTGCATCAGTAATTACTACCTCGCGATTGAACACGGGTTCCTTTTTTTTCAGTATAAGCATATCATCCTGGTAGCTCTTGCTTCCGCTTTCATCTCTATAAAGTTCCATATCAGTTTTCCCAATAACTTCAGTTTCCGAGGCGAACCCTATAAATTCCACATCAGCTTTGTTAGCTACTATTTTTCGGCATTCGGAATCCTTAATGTAAATAAGATCAGGCAAATTATCTATGAGCGTCCTTAACAAGGTACGTTCGTAAAGGACAGCCTCTTCTGCCAGTTTTTTCAAATTTCGCACCTCTGCTTCGCGTAATTCGCGTTCAAATGCTGGCACAAGGCGATTAATGTTATTTTTCATAATATAGTCATTCGCTCCTGCTTTCATTGCGGCTACAGCTGTCTCTTCACCAATAGTGCCCGAAATTAAAATGAATGGTATGTCCATTCCGGTGGCTTTTAATTGTTCCAGTGCATCAAGACCGGAAAACTGAGGCATCGAATAATCCGAAATAATACAATCCCAGTTCTTTTCTGTCAAAGCCTTTTTCATGGCTTTGGAGGTTTCAATCCGTTCAAAAACAATATCAAATCCTCCTTCAATAAGCTCATTTACTTCAAGCAGGGCATCATCCTCATTATCTTCAATAATAAGCACATTTACAGGTTTATTTCTCATAATTACATTCTTTGGTTATTTTAATAAAGCCTGAACTCAATCTTCAATCCATCTTCTTATACTAAACACCTAGGCAGTTAAATACATCAATCGCCCTGTCATAAGCTTAATATGTAAACATGTTTGCCAGAAGCACTTATCTGGGCTTTTTATCCTTGATAATTATTTTTTCAGGTAGCTCATTGAGAACAAGCCAATACAATCCTAATTGTCTGATTGCTTCAGAAAACTGCCCAAAATCTACGGGTTTGCGGATATAGCTGTTGGCACCTAATGTATAGCTGTTTATAATATCAATTTCTTCTTTTGACGAAGTAAGTATAACCACCGGTAAAAACTGCGTGAGTTCATTTGATCTGATTTGTTTTAATACATCCAGCCCGTCTACTTTTGGCAATTTAAGATCCAATAATACAACTTGCGGAAGGATTTTCCTGTCGCGATCTTTATATTTCCCGGTGGCGAACAAATAATCAAGTGCTTCTTCTCCATCGCGGGCTACAATAACTTCGTTTATAATGTTATTGTCTTCAAATGCCATAATTGTCAATAACTCATCATCGGGGTTATCTTCAACAAGCAAGATATTTTTTTTCATATTTATCATTTAATTTAGATTTATAGTGTAAAAAAAAAGGTGGCCCC
>JARGGF010000737.1 GCA_029210905.1 Bacteroidales bacterium
AATGACAATATCTGAGATATGCTGTAATGCCCCATTTGCTAAGGAGTTGTTTGAATATTCTATTGAATTTTCAAGGAACTTGAGTACTTCATCTGTTTGCTTATTACTTTGGCCAAAAGCCATAGATGCTATTAAAAGCAAAACCATTGTGGTAATGTTGCATAAAAATGTGTTAGATTTCATAGAAGTGTATTTAATTTTAGGATTCTAATTTTCTTAGGGTTTATATTTGAAAAGTTGACGTATTACTGGAACTCACTAAAGACATATGACTCTGTAACAAAAGTAGCATTACCAAAAAACTCGATTTTTACCTCTTCCAGGTATTCTCTTACAACCAGTTGTGCGCTGGCATATTCATAGGTAATTGTAACTGTGCCTTCGCCTTTTGTATTTTTGCCTTTTTTATATCGGGCATTAATAACTTTTACAGGAATTCCTAAGGATGCATTGATGTATGCTGTGGCCACAAATTCAGGATATTCGGGAATTTTTGCAACAACTTTAAATTCAAGAACTTCCGCCGATTCATCATTAACTAATTCTATATTGATATGTTTCTGGTTCTCTTTTGCAAAAATCAGGTTTTCTTTTCGGTGCATCATATCTTCAAACGAATCTTTTGTAGGATTTCCTTCAGTTTTAAATTCTTCGCCTTTATTGACAAATCGCTCAACCTTTATTTTGAATTTTCCGCTGTCGCCATACAAAATATGTCCTTCAATCACTCCACCGTCGGTATTATAATCGCTTGAGTAGCCCTTCGCACCTGCTACCATTGACTTTACGCAATAATTGGCTTTTACATTTTTTGATGTTTCCCAATTAGATACAGCTTTTGTCCAGATTTCATTTGTCTGTGCTTTTACACTTGACAGTAGAATCATAAAAACTACTGATAATAAGGTTCTTGATTTCATGGTTTTAATTTTCATTGATTTTATAGAATATGTTCAAATTTTAATTTATTTAGCTTGTCGTGATGCGAATCAATGCCATCTTTTCATCCTACAAATAAAGAATCACTTTCTATGAATTAGGTAGAAAATAAAAAACCGCTGATGAAAAAACAACATTCGTAGTGGTTTTGTAAAAATTCGTTTTTTTATTAACTACAAACTTTCAAGTATGGAAATCAATTCTTCTTTTTTCCTCACGGAAACCGGTATTACTGATTTATCTTTAAGAATGGCAGCACCACCATCACGTTTTTCGTAACTTTCAAGATAATTGAGGTTTATTAGATGCGATTGATGTGAGCGAAAAAAACCAAATGGAGAAAGCAAATCATCGAATTCTTTGAGTGTTTTTGATACAATGGGTTTGCGCCCATCCGAAAGGAAGAACTGAGTATAGCTTTTTTCCGATTCACAGTGCATAATGTCTTGTATATTAACTACATGCAAAGCTTCTGCCGTACGCAAAACAATGCGTTTATCTTCTTTTGAAGATGACTTTAGATTGCTGAGGAAGGTATTTAACTTGATTTGAAAATTGCTTAAATCGTATAATTCTGCCACTTTGGCAATTGCATTTACCAAATCATCCGGGTCTACTGGTTTTAATAAATAATCAATGGCACTGAATTTAAATGCTTTTACAGCAAATTCTTCATAGGCAGTGATGAAAATAATCTTAAAATCAATTTTATCGCATTTTTCTAGTAAGTTGAATGCGGTTCCACCAGGCATATTGATATCGAGTAACACCAAATCAGGTTTTTTGCTTTTAATAAGTTGATGGGCCGAAGAACAATTTTCAGCTTCGCCAATCACTTCAATATCATTTATTTCGGCCTGGATAATGCTAGCAATCATTTTCCGGGTGCGCTGTTCATCATCAACAATGGCAATTTTTAGCATCTTCTTTTTTTGAATTTTAAACTTTTCCTGATTTTTGAAATCTGGAAAAGTTTGTAAATTATAAATTAATTATCCAAAGGTATTTCAACAAACACCTTGGTTCCACTAGCATTACCCAGTTCATTCTTCAAGTCAGCAATCTCAAATCTTATTTTTTGCTTGCGAAATCGGTTCAGATTCAATAATCGCTCTTCTGTTATTTTTGTAGCCAGAGAGCTATTCTTATCTGTCTCTTTGTTGTTTATTTCGGCTGATTTGGCTCTACCAATGCCATTATCCTCAATATTTACACATAATAAATTATTTTCAAGCATAAATTCTATGCAAATAAGTCCCTTACCTTCTTTTTGCAATATTCCGTGTTTTATGGCATTTTCAACAAAAGGCTGTATAAGCATTGGCGGTAATTTATAACTGATAATATCCAGATTTTCAGGGATAATAATTTGATAGTCAAACTTTTGCATATAACGCATTTTCTGCAGCTCAAGATAATGTCCCAGCGTTTCAATTTCATTATCAAGAGCAATAAATTCCTGGCGCGAGTTTTCCAATATAAGCCGGATAAGTTTTGCAAAAGCTGATAAATATTTTACTGCCGATTTTGGCTGGTTATCGTAGACAAAGCTTTGAATTAAAGAAAGTGAGTTGAAAATAAAGTGAGGGTTCATTTGTGAACGAAGTAACTTTTGTTCAAGCAAAAGATTGTTTTTTTCGTTTTGAAGCTTTTTTTGATGGTAATAAAGCCATGTTGCAGTGGCACCAAAAACACCAAAAACGAACAAAACAATGAAAACTTTCTGAATTTCGGCGTCTTTTAGCTCATTTTCCACTTGCAGTGTTTTTATCGTATGTTCCTTTTTTTCAGTTTCGTATTTGGTTTCAAGCTCGGCTATTTTATTTTTTTGTTCAATTCCCTGCAATGAGTCGCGCAGCAAAGCAAAACTTTTGTGCCAGGTATAAGCTTTGTAATTATTCCCTTTTGCATGATATAGTGATGCAAGTTGTTCACTATTCTGTATCAGAAATTTAGCTGAATTTTGTTGTTGTGCCATTTTATAACTTTCGAGCAGGAATTTTTCAGCTTTATTTAAATCATTTGTTTCTAAATAGATAATTCCTAAATAACTTTTAGTACTTGCAATTCCTTCTGCATCACCTAGTTCTGTTCTTGTTTTAAGTGATTTTGAATAATTTTCTATGGCCTTGTTATATTTTTTTTCCAGTTTGTAAATATGCCCAATATTATTAAGCAAAGTTGCAATTCCCTTGTTATTGTTCAGGCTGGTATATATATCGAGTGCTTTTTGATAATAATCTAATGCCTGTTGGTTTTCCTGTAAGTTCTCGTACACCACACCCAAATTGTTATATGTTGATGCGGCGCCTTTTTTATCTTTAAGATCGAGCTTAAGCTTAAGTGAGCGATTGTAGTAGTTAATTGCATTTTGATGATTGCCCAACTCTTCTGAAACAATGCCCATATTGTTTATCACAAATGCGCTGCCAGACTTATCATCTTGTAATTCA
>JARGGF010000738.1 GCA_029210905.1 Bacteroidales bacterium
TGCTTCGGCTGAGCTTACCACGTGATTTAAAATTTCATGCAGTTTGTCAGCATAGGGCCTCATTTCAAGAATTGCATTCTGGGCTTTGCGTAATTTTGCTGCCGAAACCATTTTCATTGCAGAAGTTATTTGCCTGGTAGAATGAACCGAGGCAATCCTTGTGCGTATCTCCTTTAAATTGGCCATAGTATCTTTTGATATTTTTTATGTAAAGCCAAACAATTAACATTTTGTTGCCTGGGCTTTATTTTTCACTAATTAGTTTCTATCCAATCGTTCAGTGTTTATTCAGAAAGTTCTCTAACAAGGCTTGTGCAGAATTTAAAAACAGGAGTTTACTTTGTGTAAATGACTGTTTTTCAATTCAAGCATAACGCAGTTAGAGGGCTTTATGGATGAACACTAATTAGTTTATTTACCAGCTGAATGTACTCTTCCGAAGCAACATCCTGATTTTTACCTTTTTGTGCTGCCCATGCGTCATATTTTGCTGCACCTTTAAAATCAAAACCACCTGGTCTTTCACCACTTACATCTCCTTCAGTTGCCTGTTTGTACAAACTGTATAATTGTAGCAAAATATCATTAGATGGTTTTTCTTTAAGTGTTTTAGATTTTACAACTGCTTCGTCAAATGCTTGTTTGTTCATTGCCTGTTATTTAAATGATTCAGAAATTTCTAATGCAACTTTTTTAAGTGTAGCAGTAACATCATCAGTTAGTTTTCCTTCAGCGAGTGATTGCATCACCACTTTATATTTTAGCTCGAGATGCTCAATAAAGTGGCTCTCAAATTCTTTTACTTTTTCAATTGGCACTTTCCCTATAATTCCCTGAGAACCACAGAAGATAATGGCAATTTGTTGCTCAACTTTAAACGGCTGATGAAGCCCTTGTTTAAGAATTTCCACATTTCGTTTTCCTTTGTCCAAAACAGCTTTAGTAGCGGCATCCAAATCTGATCCAAACTTGGCAAAAGCCTCAAGTTCACGATATTGTGCCTGGTCGAGCTTTAAAGTACCGGCCACTTTTTTCATGGCTTTAATTTGTGCATTTCCACCAACCCGTGATACTGAGATACCTACATTGATAGCAGGACGCACACCTGAATTGAATAAATCAGATTCAAGGAATATTTGTCCGTCAGTAATTGAAATAACATTGGTAGGAATGTATGCAGAAACGTCACCATCCTGGGTTTCAATAATTGGTAATGCTGTTAAAGAACCACCGCCTTTTACCAGATGTTTAATCGAATCAGGTACATCATTCATCTGCCGGGCTATTTTATCAGAATTGATAATTTTAGCAGCCCTTTCAAGCAATCTTGAATGCAGGTAAAATACATCACCCGGATAAGCTTCACGCCCTGGCGGACGACGTAAAAGCAAGGAAACCTCACGATAGGATACGGCTTGCTTTGATAAATCATCGTAAATAATCAAGGCTGGTCTTCCGGTGTCCCTGAAAAATTCGCCAATCGCAGCTCCTGCAAATGGTGCATAGTATTGAAGGGCAGCCGGTTCAGCTGCATTGGATGCAACAATTACGGTATAATCCATCGCGCCATGCTCTGCAAGTGTTTTGGCAATATTTGCAACCGTGGAACCTTTTTGCCCTATGGCAACATAAATACAATAAACGGGCGCTCCCTTATCAAAAAATTCTTTCTGATTTATAATAGTATCAACAGCAATAGAAGTTTTTCCGGTTTGGCGATCCCCAATAATTAATTCACGCTGTCCACGGCCAATCGGAATCATGGCATCAATGGCTTTAATACCAGTCTGAAGTGGCTCATTTACAGGCTGTCTGAAAATTACCCCCGGAGCTTTCCTTTCCAGTGGCATTTCGTATCGTTCCCCGGTAATGGTACCTTTTCCATCAATCGGTTCACCAAGGGTATTGATTACGCGGCCTAGTAGTCCTTCACCTACATCTATTGATGCAATCCTGTTGGTCCGTTTTACAATCTCGCCTTCCCTGATTCCTTCAGACGGGCCTAATAATACAGTCCCAACATTGTCTTCTTCAAGGTTTAATACAATTCCTTTGGTGCCATTGTCAAATTCAACCATTTCGTTGGCCCTGACTTTTGATAAGCCATAAACACGCGCAATACCGTCGCCAACCTGTAAAACCGTACCAACTTCTTCAAGTTCAACTTCGGTAGTAATTCCTTCAAGTTGTTTTTTTAATACTTCGGAAACTTCTCCGGGTCTGATTCCTGCCATGGGTTATAATTATTTTTTAATAAAATATCTATTTAATAAATTCTCTTCTAATTTTCTCTAGTTGTCCCGATACACTGGTGTCATATTGTTCATCATCAATCCGTAATATAAAACCACCTATCAGGTTTTTATCTTTTTGTTCAATAAGCTCAAGATCAGCATTGTATTCTTTTTTTATCAGCTTACGAATAATCTCTCTGACAGCATCATTTATTTCTAGTACACTGCTAAAAGTAACTGTCTTAATACCAAGTTTTTCTTTATATAATTTCAGAAAAGCGTAACACATTGCGGGAAGATATGATTCGCGCCTTTTATTGGCAATTAATTTTAAAAATTCAAGGCTAATCGGGTTTACTTTATTTTCGAAAATAGCCTTAAAAGCAGCAATTTTTTTTGAAGCAGGGATGACCGGGAATTCCAATAATCTGATAAATTCATGCTCGGTATTGCAAACCATTTGGAAAAGGGTGACATCATCTTTTATCCCTTCCAAAATCCCTTTTTCTTCGGCCAGTGCCAATAATGCTTTTGCGTAGCGAACTGCGATTGCGCTATAGTCCATTTTTCTTCTATTTGATGTACTTTTTACCGGATTATCGGCACATTGATTAATTCAACTTTATATCTTTCAGGTATTTATCCATTATTTCCTGCTGCTGTTGAGGATCGTCAAGCTGCTTTTTAAGAATTTTTTCAGCAATTTGAATCGACATGGATGCGATACTTTTTTTTATATCAGCAATGGCTGAAAGCTTTTCATTTTCAATGGCCTGTTTTGCATTATTAATCATTTTTTCTGCTTCAATAACTGCTTTTTCTTTGGCCTCTTCAATCATTTGCTGTTTAACTTCACGGGCTTCTTTTATAAGCTCATCCCGTTCCTGACGGGCTGTGGCAAGTATTTTCTCGTTATCAGCCTGAAGCCTGGCCATTTCTTCCCTGGCTTTATCAGCAGCTTTTAAAGCATCAGAAATAGAGTCTTCTCTTTCTTTAAGCGAGCCTAAAATTGGTTTCCAGGCAAATTTCTTTAGAAGAAAAAGCACCACTAAAAAAGTGAGCATCATCCAAAAAAGGAGTCCATAATCAGGTAGAACTAATCCCATAATATCTTAAATTTTTTGGTATAAAAGTTACTTGTT
>JARGGF010000739.1 GCA_029210905.1 Bacteroidales bacterium
TACTTTTAGCCCAGATAACTTTTAAGCAATTTACTTTTGGAAGAATTCCGAAGTCTTTTAATGGCTTTTTCTTTTATTTGCCTAACCCTCTCCCGTGTTAAACCAAACTTGTCCCCTATTTCTTCAAGAGTTAATTCGGTGCAATTAATACCATAAAATGATTTTATGATGTCCTTTTCGCGCTCTGTTAGCGTAGATAACGCCCTGTCAATTTCCTTAATGAGCGATTCCTTAATCAAAAGATTATCAGCCTTTGGAGAGTCATTATTAGTAAGCACATCCAGCAGGTTGTTGTCTTCGTCCTCAGAAAAAGGTGCATCAACAGAAATGTGTTTCCCCGAAATTCTTAAAGTATGGTTGATCTTGTCGTTTGGAATTTCCAGGACTTTAGCAAGTTCCTGGGGAGTGGGTATACGTTCATATTCCTGTTCAAATTTCGAGAATGCTTTATTTAACCGATTCAAAGATCCTACCTGATTAAGAGGCAATCTAACAATTCTTGACTGTTCGGCTAAAGCCTGAAGTATAGATTGTCTGATCCACCATACTGCATATGAAATGAATTTAAAACCTCTTGTTTCATCAAATTTCTCCGCTGCTTTAATCAGGCCTATATTGCCTTCATTAATTAAATCAGGAAGTGTAAGTCCTTGATTTTGATATTGTTTTGCAACCGATACTACAAACCTTAGGTTTGCCTTTGTCAATTTTTCAAGGGCTACCTGATCGCCTTTCCTGATTCTTTGTGCTAATTCAACTTCTTCTTCTACACTTATTAACTCTTCACGCCCAATCTCTTGCAAATATTTGTCGAGAGATGCACTCTCTCTATTTGTTATGGATTTAGTTATCTTTAATTGTCTCATTCTGTCTGTTTAGTGGTTTAATTTGAAGCATGTCAGGATTAAGCCCGAATATGCTGATTATTTTAAACAATATAGAATCAATTACACAAATTGTTATATTTCTTACATTAATAGCGTAATTTACCCTATAAAATATTATAAATTTTTTGGCTCACAGGTCTAGTGTTTTTATCCTGTAATTATAAAACTCAAACAAACTTATCTTATTGTATCTGTCGAGAATTAATCAAGGCCAAAAGCGTAATATTCGACCAATCCATTCGGATAAATTCCTCGAATATATACACCTCCTGAAGCATCTTTTAACGCCTTGTCAATATCGCCCAAGCTGTTGGCAGGTATACGATTAATATGGGTTATTATATACCCTTCTCTAACTCCGGCTTTTAAAAGTTTACCAGGGGCAAGTTCTGTAACACGAACCCCACTATTTAGCCCCAGTTTTTCAAGTTCTTTTTTTGATAATGGGGAAAAGTTTGCTCCCAGCACTGAGAAAACATCTGAGCTAATAATGTCAGTATTTCCAATTTTATTCTGAAGTAAAACAGTAACTTTTTTTATTTTTTTATCGCGGATAAGCGTGATGTCAACTTTGTCGCCTGGTCTGTACCTGCTTATTTTTTCCTGTAATTCAGCAACCTTGTTTACCGATGCACTCCCTACTTTTAATATAATATCATTTTTTAAGATGCCCGCTTTTTCAGCAGAACCTCCTTTCATTGTTGCATCAACTAAAACTCCCTCAATTTTTTCCAAATCCAGAGATTTAGCAATTTCAGCATCAACATCCAAAATAGAAACTCCCAATAATGCCCTTTGTACAATACCGTATTCTTTTAAATCTGAAACAACTTTTTCTACTATACTTGCCGGTATTGCAAAGGAATAACCTGAAAATGAGCCGGTTTTGGTAGCAATGGCAGCATTTACCCCTACAAGTTCGCCTTTAATATTAACTAATGCTCCTCCACTGTTCCCCGGATTAACAGCTGCATCGGTTTGAATAAATGATTCTATGGAATACTGCCCCTGCATAATATTAATATTACGTCCCTTTGCACTAATAATTCCTGCAGTCACTGTTGATGTTAAGTTAAATGGATTACCCACAGCAAGCACCCACTCGCCAATACGAATATCATCTGAATTCCCGATTGGAATAACCGCTAAATCATTTGCATCAATTTTTAACAAGGCTAAATCAGTAGAAGGATCTTTTCCAACCAACTTAGCTTTATAGGTTCTCTTATCATCCAAAACAACTTCAATATCATTCGACGTTTCCACAACGTGGTTATTAGTGACAATGTATCCATCAGGAGATAATATCACACCAGAACCTGACCCCAGATAGGGCGACTGTTGCTGATCACGAAACAAAAAATCGTATAACGTATTTCCATGCTGAACAGCATAGGCAGTTTTGATGTGCACTACTCCATGTACTGCTTTTTCGGCAGCATAGGTAAAATCAATTGAAGTATTGCTTATATCATTATATTTCACAGTTCTGGCAAACGAATCGTTATTTTTTTCTTTTTCAGGAAACCCTTGCTTGTTTTCCAGCAACTTGCTCCCTCCAATAGCAACAAATCCCCCCAGGATGGCTATCAGTAAAACGAAGAATACATTTTTTAGTTTCATTTTCAAGTTTTTAACTGTTTGTAATAGTTTTTAGCAATAGGATAAAATTAATTGCTTATATTAATACTTATACAAGAACATGCCTTTAAAAAATTTACCAGCTTATTTCCCTAATAAATTTATCAAATTATACTGACAAAGTCAACTTGTCTGCAAAAACATATTGCCAAGTATATAAAATAAACAAACTAATACCTATTTTTGTTTGTTGAATGTAAAATAAAAGAATTGAGAATTTCAAAACAAGCAATTAACTAAATTTAACATAGCATATGCTGCTTCATTTCTACAAGTACCATGGTACAGGCAATGATTTTATCCTTATAGATAACAGGGATAAACGTTTTGATAATTTAAACAGAAATCAGATTAAAGTTTTATGTTCCAGAAGGTTTGGAATTGGAGCCGACGGACTGATGCTGTTAAAGTCACATCCTGATTTTGATTTTGAAATGGCATACTACAATGCCGATGGTTCAGGTGGTTCCATGTGTGGAAACGGAGGCAGGTGTATAACAGCATTTGCAAAAAAACTTGGTATCATCAATGCTAATACAAAATTTTTAGCAAGCGATGGCCCACATGATGCATCTATTGATGAGAATGGTCTTGTAAAGCTAAAAATGATTGATGTACCGGTTTATGAACAGCAGGATGAGTTTTCGTTTATTAATACAGGTTCACCTCATTATGTCAAATTTGTAAAAAATGTGGCAGAGGTGAATGTTTATGAGTCGGGGAAATCAATCAGATATAGCGAACAATTCCAAAAAGAAGGCACCAATGTTAATTTTGTTTCGGCAGAACAAGATGGGATTTCTGTAAGAACTTATGAACGCGGCGTTGAAGATGAAACTTATT
>JARGGF010000073.1 GCA_029210905.1 Bacteroidales bacterium
ATTCAGCCAAGCGGATATTTAATATAAATTGGCGAATGACATTTCTAATCCAAGTTTGCAAATTTGATAAATAAACCCACCCTTTTCTAAAATGTTTTTTATAAATTTAAAAGGCAATTTCTAATACTTATATCTTAAACTTAATATCATGATAAATAATCGAAGTTTTCTGAGATATCTTGTCCTTTTTTTATTCATTTGGTCAGTAGATTTTGCTTCAGCACTTTGTTATAGCAATGGGTATGCCCCTAAAAACAGTTTTGACCTTCGAAAATTTAGTTTTACTGCAAAAGATTCAAAAATGCTACCCGGATTAAGTACCGAAAAAAATTCCGGTTACAATTGCTCAGGAATTATAAAAGATGAAGACAAAATTGGAAAAATGGCCATTGTTGCCCTTTTTTACCAGAATGGTTGTTATACTGATGGACAATACAATCACCGAAATTATAAAGTTGAATGGGGAAAAGTAAGCGACTCTGAGAATGAATACAGCTTTGATGCTTATCGTATCAATGAGCCTGTAAATAAAGCAACTAAGTTTTTAGCGTCTTCCCATTGTTTGGCCTATCAGTTTGATAAAAAACAAGATTATAACCTTTATGAGCTGGAAGGGGAAAAAATAAACAAAGTTCTTGAAATTGATGCAAATGATATCACACCTGGTGAATATTTTTTGATCACTGAAGTGAAGATAAGTTCTTTTTCCGGAGGTAAAATTTATTTTGTAGTTCCGGCTAATATTACATTAAGTATCTATAACCAGTATTCAAATACTGTAGAAGGGGGAATGGTTAAGCAAACACCTTTGGCAAATGTTTACAAATACAGATACCAAACCAATAATATCCCTTACGACAACGAATTAAGCAATAATGCAAATACCAGGCAATATTTTTTACTTGATGATAGAGAAAATCATGTTGGTTTAATTTGGCAAGATAAAGAAAATCAGACCATTAACTATAGTCTTTTTGGCAGCGATTTAAAATCCGAAAACAGTGTAAAATTGCCAAACAGCAACAATGCCCAGTTAGTGGCTGCTACCATTGATGATGCTTCTAATCTTTACTATCTTACAGTGAAAGAAAAGGGTAAAAGTGACGGTACTGATTTGGTTACCATCCATAAAACAAACTCATCAGGTTCTTTAATCAAAAAAAGCCTGCCAGAGACTTCAAAATCGGGCCTGAATATCTTTCATTTTGGTAATTACATGGCGGATATGCAATATATAAATGGGAAAATTGGACTTTTTATTGCACGAACCATGTTTGCCTCGTCTGATGGTTTGAATCACCAGGGGGGAATTGCGGTGCTTTTTGATGCGAATACCTTGGAAGTGCTTCGTAATTTTGGGCAAACTTCAGGCCATTCGTTCGATAATTATCTTACTAAAAATGCTGATAATGAGTTTATTGGCATTGATTTAGGAGATAATTATCCGCGTGGAATTAATTTGCATAAATTCAGCGATTCACAGATACATTCCAGGGTAATTTACACATTTAAAACTGAGCATGGAAGCAGTGCTAAGAGTCCGGCAGGAGCAACTTATCCATTTTATTCCGAAATCAGTTCATCTGGCAAAAAATATTACAAATGGTCGAATGATAACGCCACGTATAGCACTTTAGGGGCAATAATTGAGGAGGATGATGGTTATGTAGTTGTTTTCACCGGAGAACCTGACCCGAATGGCAAATCAATTAATAATTCCAGGGCAGGAAATGCAAGTACAGATCCACGAAATATCGGATTTATAAAAGTGCTTAAGGATTTTGAAACAAAATCGGGCGGGGGCAATGTTGTAACTGATGACATTATCCTTTCAAAAGGCATCTCTGAATCAGGAGGGTTTTATACTTTTGGCGGACGCTGGTCCGAACAGCGTAATACGGGTGTTCAATGGCTGACCTCATACCGCGATAAAAGCATCGCAAGTGCTGCAAATCTTAAAGCTGCAAAACTTTCTGATGGAAATATCCTGTTAATTTGGGAAAAATATGCGATTGATGGCTACAATTATAAGTACCTTTCAACCTATACCATGAAAATTGACAAAGATGGAAAGGATTTGAGTGGAGCCATCGACATTGGAAACCATGTCCGGCTGAACCGGCGCGATGAGCCATTGGTAATCGGAAATAAGGTAATACTTGCCTCGGGTAGTAAAGCTGAGAAAAAACTTGAATTGCTGGTTTTAGAAATGAAATAAGCAATGTGATCTATTAACTTCAGCAGTGGAGTATGCTTCAGGCTGCCTTTTGACCGGAAATTACATTTTAAACCGATCATCAGATTTTGTTTTGCGAATGTCATTTTCATCTCTTCCTTCAAGCCACCCTTGCCTGGTATTAAATCGGTTGTCAAACTTTTCAAAGAAGGGTTTAATATCGAGCAAAGGTGTTCCGTTAAGCATGTCAGCACCTGAAAAATGCAATAAATTACCCTCTATTTTAAGCAGTTCAACCGTTGAAATTCCTATTGCGTTGGGTCTTTTGGGCGAGCGTGTAGCAAATATCCCTTTTGGCGATTTATCCATAAATGGAATTACAGTTAACTCATAATCAGTAATTTTATGTAATTTGTACAGTAGGGTAATATGCGAAAATCCTTCCAATGCAGCTAAGCCTGCCAGGTATTCATCAAATATTTTTATTGTCCCTTTTACAGCCTCGGCTCCCAAAGGCTGAATAGGCATGTTATCTATGCTTTTCCAGGGGGTGCTGATTGTCCCAATAGAATTTATAATCCACTCATTCATAAATAATTAATGTTTTATGCTTGTTGAATTACCTTGCTTGTAATTTATTAAAATTCATAAGGTGCCAAAATTACTTCAAATTTTTCCATAAATTGGCTGAAAATTTTTATAATGAACATATGTTCATTAACTTTGTGCTGTAAAATTAGTTTTTCCAACTTAAATCTACAAATTATGGCACATTTAAATCATATGGGGCCTGATGAAAAAGGTCCAAAAACCGGACGGAAACTCGGAAGATGTAAATTAAACGCCGAAGAATTGTTACAAAAAAACAACCATCAAATTGGGGAAGGCTTAGGAAGAAAAAAGAAAGACAAGGATTGCAAAGAATCTGGAAAACGCCTGAAAGCAGGAAAAAACATTAGTTAAAATGATTGTACATAAAAGTAGCATACTGGTGGCCTATGCCGATACAGATCAAATGGGATTTGTTCATCATTCAAATTATGCAAAGTATTATGAATCTGCTCGTTGGAATGCTTTTCATAAACTTGGATTGCCTTATAAGTTAATTGAAAATTCAGGAATTTTAATGCCTGTTACAAACCTGCAGATGCAGTTTATAAAACCTGCATTTTTTGATGATGAATTATTAATCCAGACAATTATTTTAAAAATTCCAACCGCCATAATGCACTTTGATTATAAAATGTATAACCAACATAATCAGCTGATTAACAAAGCCTGGGTGGAAACTGCATTTGTGAGCAAAACTTCTGGCAAACCCTGCCGACCGCCTCAAAATTTAATTGAAATACTGGAAAAATCATTCTCTATAGGACTGCAAAGCTGATTTTAAAATAGCATCCATACCTGGTGATTTCACATAGCTGAGTATTATTTTGCTTCATAAGCCCCTATATCCGGAGGAACTGTTCTGTTAACATTGTCTTTATCTATCTCTGATGACAAAAGGCCATTGATAAATTCTCCTTTATCAATGATATTTTGATTGGTGAAGTCATTTATCAGCAAATGAAAATTAAATTGGTCTGGATTTATAAATATTTCAGCGTTTTGGGAATAATTATTATGTCCTATGATGTAATTCTTTTTTTCCAAAACATTGTTTCCCTCAGCATTTACAGCCCTGGAAACTATATTGTTGACGATTAGACAATTTTCACTTGGGGTTCCATTTTTATGGTCTGTAATCATAATCCAGGGACTTAAATCATCACCAGGAATTTGATCAATCACTGTATTATTGGCAATTTTACTATTCCTCATCCCATAAAAACTTATCCCGTGATAATGATTAGTGATAATTACATTATTTTCAACAATCCATCCATCGAAAAAGCCATCAAAACATCCAATTCCTTGTGGTGTGCCTTGTAGTGGTTGTTCGGGGCCTGTAATTCCAACAATTAAATTACCTCTTATCACATTATTGTAAAGCACTCCACTTCCCGAAGACCCATCTGCTCCACGCGAATAACTTTGAATGGCATCATCATGATTCTCATCTACTTTGTAACACCCAACAATTGAATTATTGGCCAGTAAAACGTTGTTACTGATAAGTCTCATTCCATCCAGGCTGTAATTTCTAATATTATTTCCTACTACTTTGCTATAGTCTGAATTGTATTCAATGGCAACACCCAAACTAATATTTTCAATGGTGCAATTATAAATTTCAATATTTTCAACGCTGCGCAGGCTAATTCCAGCTGCTACTTTTTCAACCCATTCATCAGCGTTCCAGCCCGAAATGTCATCGGTAGTCTTTACCGTCAAACCACTAATTTTTACATCTTTACCTTTACCCCAGAAATCGCTGGAACCCAAATATAAACATGCATTTGTATTGTGATTAATATCATCTGCCAACCAATAACTCTCAATTCCCTGGTAGCTATCCTTTTTTATGGTCAGTCCTTTTAAATAAAACTTTTCAAAAGCACCGGTTACCTTAAATTGCGATAAAACTGGTGTTTGACCATCTCCGGCTTCAATTCTTAGCCAATCTTTAAAAATAAAATTGTTTAAATCAATAAAGCCATGATAACCGCTAAGTAAAACTAACCTGTCACCACCTTTTACAGGAGCCCCTTCGTTTACCACAACTAATTCAGAATTAGCGTTATAGGACTCACTGTGTTGATAGTTTTCAATCAACTGTTTTTCAATAACTTCCTGCAAGGTTCGCCATGGGTTTTGTGAGCTGCCATCGCCATTTGATGAACCATTTATAGGATCAATATAAAAAGTAGTACCAGTAATTTCAGGTTCTTCAAAAGAGTAGTCTGAATAATCATCTACAGGCCTGGAATCATTTTCTTTTTTGCAGGAGTTAAGGCCCAAATTGCAGAATATTACTAGAATTAGGGGCAACCATTGAATTTTTTTCATGCTACAAGGTTAATATAGATTTTACATAATTAGAACTCATAATTCATTAAAAAAGTTGCATACAGTTAATGATAATCCTGTATTATTTAAAAAATTGCAATTTTATTTGACAAATTATCCTGTTTTTTTATAATTATTTAAATTTTATTTTGAATTTTGTTGTAATTTGCAGTTAAATTGTTAGCTTTGTAACTTATAGTATAAAAAATGTAATTGATAGTTGACCGGCTACTTAATTTGATCAAATGAAAACAAAATATATTTTTATTATAGTTGGTTTTTTATCGCTGATGCTGAGCTTTTCTTGCGATAAAACTGAACAGAAACCAACTGAAGAAAATGGAATTGAAGAAATTCTGTCTCTTGAAGAGGTTGATGTAACTTCAGAATCTGATAAGATGGGCAGCGGGACACTTATTTTATTAATTGTTGCAGCAATCATCCTGGGGCCTGGATTAATTTTTTTCTTTTACTATTTTATACCCATCGGATTATGGTACGAAGCCAGGTTGTCAGGTATTAAAGTATCCTGGTTAACCTTAATTGTAATGCGGTGGCAACAAGTACCCCAGACTTTAATACTAAAAACACTGATTAAGGCAAAAAACGCCCGTTTACCATTAGATGCTAAGGAGTTAGCCGATCATTATCTTGCTGAGGTTGATATTGAAAAAGTAGTCAGCACGCTTATTCGTGCAATAAATGCAAATATTGAAATACCTTTAAAAGATATGGCTGCCCAATATTTGGCAAGGGTAGATGTTGAGAAAGTGATACATGCTTTAATCACAGCCCGCAATGCTGATTTGGATATTTCTTTAAAAACCCTTGCATCACAATACCTGGCTGAGGTTGATGTAGAACAAGTTGTTTCTGCATTAATTACAGCGCACAATTCAGGCTATGAAGAAATGACCATTAATGATTTGAAAGAACATTATCTTGCCAATGGTGATGTTACCAAAACGGTTGATGCTTTTGTTTCTGCCCGAAAAGCTGATCTTCCTGATTTTTCTTTCAAAGACATCGCTGCCATTGACCTTGCAGGTATTGATGTTGAAAAAGCTGTAGATGCTGCAATAACTCCAAGAGTGGTTGAAACTGATGGTGTTACTGGAATTGCCCGGGATGGTGTGCAGCTTACCATGAAATTAAAAATTACCCTTAGGGCCTATATCAAATCTATCATTGGGGGTGCAAGTGAAGAAACTGTTTTAGCCAGGGTAAATGAAAGCCTTGCGTCAGAAATTGGAAATTCAGAAAGTCATCACCATATATTGAGGAGTCCATATGAATTGGCTGAACGCGTTGAAGAAAAAGGATTAGGTAAAGGAACTGCTTTTGAAATTATTTCTATTGATGTTTCTGATATTCAGGTAGGTAGAGATGTTGGAGCTGAATTAATATCTGAACGGGCAAAGGCCCAGGCTGAAATGGCAAAGGCTGATATGATTAAGGCTGAGGAAACAGTACAGAAAGCTATGGCTAGTGCTTTTCTTGATGGTAATTTGAGTATTCATGATTATCAGGAAATGATGAATACCGAAGCTGATACAAGAATGCGTGAATCAATAGGCAAATCTGCAAATCGCGGCAAAAAAAGGAAAAGCAGTGATGACGATAAAAATGATTGATCCTGATTAAAAAGTCAATGCATCTAACTATTTTAGAGTATAAGATTAATTACCAGTGAGACAATTAGCAAGTGGTTTATTAACTATATTTGTCTAAAAGCGCTTTCTAATTGCTGCAGTGCTTGCTTAATAACTGAACGAGGACAAGCTACGTTCATTCTCTGAAAACCCTCACCACCTGATCCAAACATAATGCCTGGGTTTAATCCAAGTTTAGCTTTATTAATAATAAAAGTTTTGAGCTCATCATCATCTAATTTCAGTTTTCTAAAGTCAAGCCAGAGCAGGTAGGTAGCTTCAGGTTCAATTAAGGCAAGCTTGTCCTTATGTTTTACAGCAAATTCACGAACCAAACCTGTATTTTCTTCAATATACGCAATCATCTCCTGAAGCCATAAATCTCCTTGATTGTAGGCAGCTTCTAATGCAACGCTGCCAAAAATATTTCCCATGTGCAAATGAAAATCGCCAATATAATTTTCATATTTTATTTTTAATTTTTTATTCGGAATTACCAGCACCGAAGTAGACATTCCGGCCAGGTTGAATGTTTTGCTGGGGGCATAGGTCGAAATGGTAATATTTGCTAATTCTTCAGATATAGCTGCAATTGGTGTATGCTTGCATGCATTAAAAATAATATCGGAATGTATTTCATCGGCAACAATCAAAACCTCGTTTTGAAGACAAATCTGGCCAAGCTGCAAAAGCTCGTCCTTTGTCCAAACCCGTCCAACCGGATTGTGTGGACTGCACAATAATACCATTTTTGTTCTGGAGTCAATTTGTTTTTTCAAATCGTCAAAGTCCATGTAATATTTTTCATTCTTGAGTTTTAACTCATTGTTTATCAGTTGTCTTCCGGTATTCAGGATAGAAGTATAAAAAGGAAAATAAACAGGAGATTGAACAATAATTTTGTCGCCTGGCTGTGTGAAGGCATTTACAAGCATGGTGAGGGCAGGAACAACACCTGGACTAAACGTTATCCAGTCTTTTTTTACTTCCCACTGATGACGCTTTTTCAACCAGCTTATTACCGACTGATAAAAACTTTCTCCTCTAAATGAATATCCAAGTACTTCATGGTCAGCTCTTTCTCGCACTTGTTTCATGATAAAATCAGGAGTTTTAAAATCCATATCGGCTACCCACATTGGAATTACATCCTCGGTACCAAATATTGCTTTTAACCTATCGTGCTTTATTGAATCAGTGTTTTTTCTGTCAATTATTTCGTCAAAATCGTACATCTATGCTTAGAATTATAATTTGGTGCAAGATAAATTAAATCCGGGTAATTGAAAGACCTAATTTATTCCAATGTTATAATTTTTACGAATCTTTTCGAATGTTCAATGCTTATATAATATCGTATCGTGTAAATAGATAACTGATGGCTTAACCCATCAGTTATGGGTTTCATAGGACCCGTAGAGCTTCGGATTGCATTATTCGACTAGCGGATTATTTAGTTTATTAAGAGTCTGAATATTAACGCACAGCATTTGCAAAATACCCTTTTAGCGAGTACTTACCCTAAACTAATTTTTTCCGTATTTGCAATAAATTCTAATAATATTAATTGTTCTTCTTTTTCTGGAGATATTTGTGGATGGTATCAATCAATAAGTCTGGATCAATAGGTTTGCTTAAATAAAAATCGCATCCGGCCTGATAGCCTTTTTTTTGCTCCTCTGGCATTGCATAGGCAGTTTGGGCAATAACCGGAATTTCAGGCTTAATTTTTTTAATTTTTTCTGTGGCTTCATATCCATCCATAATGGGCATTTTCATGTCCATTAAAACCAGGTCAAATGTTCTTTCACTTTCTATAAACTTTACTGCCTCAAGCCCGTTTTTGGCCCATTCAAGGCTTGCTCCGGTGTTTGATAATGCCTCCTGAAGGAAAAAATAATTCATTTGTTCGTCTTCAGCAATTAATATATGGGTGTTTTCCAGGCTCATTTTTTCAATTTTGGATTTGCTAATTGATTCTTTTTTTGGTTCAGTGCTTGATACTTTATATGGAAGTGTAAAATAGAAAGTCGAACCAACATCTTCTTTTGATTCCACCCAAATTTTTCCACCCAGACGTTCAACCAGATGTTTGGTAATAGAAAGACCTAATCCTGTGCCGCCATAGAGTTTAGTTTTACTTGCGCTTACTTTTGTAAACCGGTCAAAAACGTACCTTAATTTCTCTTTGTTTATTCCCAGTCCTGTGTCTTTTACAAAAAAGAGCAACTCATTTTCATCTTTTACTTCATATCCAAATGATATTGAACCTTCTTCGGTGAATTTTAAAGCATTACCGATTAAATTGGTCATAATTTGTTTAAACCTCTGAGAATCAGTAAGTATGGAGAAATTTGGATTTTTAATTGATTTTATTACCTCAAGCGGAAGATGTTCCTTTCCTAATCGTCTTTTGTGTTCAATAAAGCTTATTTCAAGTTCATTAAGCAAGGAATTGATAAGACACATGTTCATTTTTATCTCTATTTTTCCTGCCTCAATCTTAGAAACATAAATAATATCTTCGATAAGTTGAAGTAAACTATCACTGTTTAGATTAATTTGTTCAATAAACACTTGCTTTTTTGTCTCATCAAATCCTGCATTTGCCAATAATTGAGAAAAGCCAACAATGGCATTCATTGGAGTTCTAATCTCATGCGACATATTTGATAAAAAGGATGATTTTAAGCGATCAGCTTCTTCGGCTTTTTCCTTAGCTTCGAGTAGTGAATGTTCCGTTTTTTTTCTTTGGGTATTGTCTTTGGCAATTATAATGATGTATTTTTTCTTTCTTATTTTTATATCTGAAATTGAAAATTCAACAGGGAATTTCTTCCTGTTTTTATGAAATGCTTCTAATTCAATAATGTTTGCCAGGGTAGTCTTTTTATCACCTAAACTAATTTCTGATACACTATCAACAAATGTTTTTTTATTTTTAATGTCCAGGATATTAGTGTACAACTGCTCATTAAGTATTTCTTCTTTGCTATAACCAAAGAGCAGTTCGGCAGCCTTATTCCAAAAATGGATTTTAAATTTTTCATCGGTTAAGATAATGGCATCATTGGCAGAGTCGGTAATTCCTTTGAAGAACATTTCACTTTCCCTAAGCTCTTCTTCCATTTGTTTTTGCCTGGTGATTTCAACCATAACACCAACAAGTCCTCCCAGGCTTTTGTCTGGATTATAAAATGCTGTTTTGCTTAGAATAAAATGATGCGTTTTGCCATCTTTGTATGTCGATAAAACCTCTTTTATCTGTTTTTTACCGGTTTTAAATAATTGTTCGTCTTCTTTAATGATTGTTTCCGATGCATCCGGGGCATTAATGTCCCGTGTATACTTGCCAATAATTTGTTCGGTCTTAAGTCCAAAAAAATTAGCAAATTCCGCATTACAGCCCATGTATTGACCTTCGGTGTTTTTATAGTAAACAGGGCTGGGCATGGAATTTAGCAGTGAGTTTAAAAACAGGTAATTATTTCTTAATTTTGCTTCACTTCTTTTTCTTTCCTGCTCTTCAACAACGCGGAAACTTACATCCTGTCCAATCACCAATATGGAACTAAGTTGGTTTGATGAATCAAATAAAGGACTGGTAGTCCAAAGTATCTGATATTTTTTTCCACTCTTGGTTTTTATGTTAATCTGATATTCATTTTTATCACTAATTTGTTGTCTCTGGGCAATTTTATCAAGTATATCTGCCCTCATTACCTTGTTACGAATAACGTCTTCAAAATTTGCTCCAAGCGCTTCTTTTTTGTTTATTTCAAAGAAATTTTCAGCCGCTTTATTCCATTCTTCAATTTTCTTGGTTTTTCCAATAAGTATAATAATATTGGCTGCTGCATCAAACATATCTGCATATCGTTTTTGCTTAAAACTTAGCTCTTGCGATGTTTGTGCAACTTTTTGCGCTAATTCCTGGTTTTGGC
>JARGGF010000740.1 GCA_029210905.1 Bacteroidales bacterium
TTAAAACCATTTAGGTAAGGTCAAGGAATAATTAAAAAACACAGCCAATGAAAGTCATAGACTGGTTGAAATAATATAAAAATCGGGTTTTAATTCTCTTTCATCCTTCAACCAGGATTTTCATAAGTTTGAGAATTACAATCCTGGGCTTTTTCAAGCCAGTTAAAGGTTAAGATTTCGAAGTATCCAGAATCCTATCACCAATACAAGTACAATCCAAATTGCCTTTTGACCAAATAATAATTGCCGGATTTTGAGTTGTTTGGCAGTTTTAACTTTTATAGTATCAAAATATGCCCCAAGAATCATGTAAGGAATACCAAAAACCAATAATAAATTTTCGCGTGCGGCATTTATAAATTCTAAATTGAAAATAAAATGGATGGCTCTTTGCGATCCACATCCGGGGCATTTATATCCAGTGAGGTATAAAAACGGACAAGTGGGAAAAAAATCTACTTCATAGGGGTTGAATACTTTAAAAAAGATATAAGCACCTATTAATGAAATACCAATAGCACTCCATTTTGCTATTTTTTTATTTTTTTCTCTTCTGCTGTATTGCCCATGATCTGCTGTTTCCATTTATTAGTATAAAAAATCTGCTTGATGGTATTTCCAAAAAGCAGATTTGAATTGTAACAAAATCACTAATTAGTGTTGCTAAAAAGATAATTTTATTTAAAGTTTAATATCCACCACTACTTGCAGCAGCAAATAACGCAGCACCCATGATAGCATACATAATGATAACAATTACGTATACAGCTAATCCTAGGAAGAAACCAATTTTTGTCCATTTACCAGCATCCTGAGATAATTTTTTAGCCTCGTCAACGGCGCCTTCATTAAATTTAGCCTCCACTTTTGAAGCATTAATAATTCCTATTATCCCAAATGGTAAACAGCAAAGAATTGTTACAAGAATAGACTCTACTAGCCACGTTTTTGGCGGTTGTCCCTGAACATTTTGATTTTCCATAGCAAAATTTTAGTTATTTATTATTTTTAATGCTAATATAAAAATTAAAATATCAAAAACCGCATAATTTTGACATTTTCATCAAATATTAATTTCATTATTTTACAATCTCATGACTTAAACAGTGTATGGTACCCAAGCCCCATATTAAATCTGTAGCATTAATTCCAATAACATCTCTTTCTGGAAATAGCTCATTTACAATGCCTATGGCCTTATAATCATTTTTATCGTTAAAAGTAGGAACAAGCACACAATTATTTAATATTAAAAAATTAATATAACTGGCAGGCAGGCGCATGTCTTCAAAATTAATCCTTCCGGGCATTGGCAGTTTCACAATTTCTGGCCTGCTTCCATCCTGAAGTTGTGAATTTTGTAAAATCTCTAAATTAATTGCCAGTTTCTTGTGATTATAGTCACCTTCTTCATTTTCTGTGCATGCTATAATAGTATTTGGGTTTACAAAACGGGCAATATCATCTACATGACCGTGGGTATCATCGCCCTGGATACC
The DNA here is from genome assembly GCA_029210905.1 of Bacteroidales bacterium. Lineage (GTDB taxonomy): Bacteria > Bacteroidota > Bacteroidia > Bacteroidales > NBLH01 > NBLH01. The sequence continues at coordinate 1,500 of JARGGF010000740.1, forward strand.
TTCACTCAGCCAAATTACTTTTGTAATGCCTAAATATTTATAAAAAACGGTTTCGTAGTCTTCTTTTGTAAATCCGGGGTTTCGAACCTGCACTTCCTTACTTAAAAGACATTCTTCGGTGGTAAGCAATGTGCCACAGCCATTCACATCTATGGCCCCACCTTCAAGAACAACTGGTCTGCCTTTATGTTTAACCTCTATCAGGTCAATGCCTAAAAATTCAGCAACTTTACCTGGTATTTTCAAATCCTTTCTATAATTGGGATATTTAGCCCAGCCATTAAACCCAAATTTTAAAGCCTGCCTTTTGTTGCCATCTTTAACAATTATTGGACCCGAGTCGCGCATCCAGTTGCGGTTCGTATCACATTCAATAAAACTAATAGCAGAAACATTTGCGTGTGCTCTGTTAAGCATTTCCAGCACTTTAGCCTGATGTTCTTTTGACTTAACAATCAGGATTACCGGCTCATATTGAGCTACTTTGCGAATTATTTCAACAAATGCCCATTGAATGGCTCCAAACTTTCCAGGCCAGTCGCGTCCTTCGTGTGGAAACGATAACAGTGTTGCCTGGTGCTCTTCCCACTCAGCAGGCATCCTCCAGGTAATAATATTGTTTGTATTTTCAGTTTTTTGCACGCAAATACTAATTTTTAGTGAAACTTTTTAATAGATTCTATTTGGTGGTTGCAATAGAAACAAGTAACCAGTGTTATGTCAAACAAAATATGACGGATGAAAAACATCACAAAATAAAGATTATGAGACCAATAACTGATGGTTTAACCCATCAGTTTATCATTTACATGAAACTTACTGCTTTCTTAATCAATATATCGTTTTGTAATATCTCCATAGGCATCAATCCTCCTGTCACGCAAAAAAGGCCAGTTTTGCCTTACATCTTCCATTAAAGCAAAATCAATTTCAGCCATTATTATCTCTTCTTTATCATGCGATGCCTGAGCTAATATTTCCCCTTGTGGTCCTGCAATAAAAGAAGAACCCCAAAATTCAATGCCTTCCTTATTTTCAACGGGTTTCTCAAAACCAACACGATTTACGGCTGCAACAAAAATACCATTAGCAACAGCATGCCCTCTTTGAACTGTCATCCAGGCGTCATACTGCTTTTTACCATATTCAGCTTTTTCGTAAGGATGCCATCCAATTGCTGTAGGGTAAAATAGTACATCAGCACCCTTCAATGCAGTTATTCTGGCTCCTTCAGGATACCACTGATCCCAACAGATCAAAGTACCCAGTTTACCAAATTTTGTATCTATGGCTTTAAAACCAAGATCGCCAGGAGTAAAATAAAATTTTTCGTAATAAGACGGATCATCAGGAATGTGCATTTTCCGGTACAACCCTGCTTCTGTTCCATCAGCATCAAAAACATAGGCACTGTTATGATACAGACCTGCCGCCCTACGTTCGAAAAAAGGTATAATTAATGCAACACCCAACTCCTTTGCCAGCTTACTAAATGCCTCGTAGGATGTTGAATATAAAGGTTCTGCAAATTTAAAATACTCGGTATCTTCTTTTTGGCAAAAATAGAATGAACTGTATAATTCTGGCAAACAAATAACATTTGCGCCTTTTTTTGCGGCAGTTCTTATCCATTCAGTGCATTTTTCGAGGTTGGCCTCGGCGCTCCCGTTAAGATTAAGTTGAACTAAAGCAATGGTATAATTTTCTTTCATCCGTCTATTTTTTATTTTCTTCGTTCACAAGCAAGTGTTCATGTATCAAAATAAACTTCATTTCTTATTAAGTTTATTTCTGAGACTATGTTAATTAAACGCCACTTATTATAATTTTTTTTTATTGATGTATCCTATTTGATTTTATTA
>JARGGF010000741.1 GCA_029210905.1 Bacteroidales bacterium
ATATGAGCCGTAAACGAGGTCGAATTATATTAGTTGGTGTTATTGGCCTTAACCTGTCCAGGGCTGAATTTTACGAAAAAGAGCTTACTTTTCAGGTGTCTTGTTCATATGGTCCAGGGCGGTATGATGATAATTACGAACAAAAAGGGATAGACTATCCATTGTCCTTTGTTCGATGGACAGAAAAAAGAAACTTCGAAACAGTTTTAAAATCAATTTCTACCGGTGGATTAAAAGTTAAAGAACTTATTACTGAGGTAATAGATCTAGAAAACTTTATTGAAATATATGGAGAAATTGGAAGTTCAAAATCAATTGCATCAATACTCAAATACAAAGAAAGCAACAAACCAGATTTTTCGGTAGACGTTACCAAAAAAGAAAACACTAAATCTAAGGGTAAAATTGCAATTATTGGAGCAGGTAACTTTACAAAAATGACCATGTTGCCGGCTTTGAAAGGTATTGAAGCACAACTTGAGTATATCGTTTCAGCGGGAGGAGTAAACGGCACTGCCCTGGCGAAAAAACATGGCATAGCAAAAAGCGCTACTAATTATAATGAGGTATTAAATGATGAGGGTACAGATGTAGTGCTGATTACCACACGCCATAATCTCCATGCCGAAATGGTTGTTGAAGCATTAATAAAAGACAAGCATGTTTTTGTTGAAAAACCTTTGGCTCTTAATCTGGAAGAACTAAATAAAATTGAAGATGCATATAAAAACAGCAAAGGCAGCTTAATGATAGGATTCAATAGAAGGTTTTCCCCCCATATTGTAAAAATGAAGTCTTTAATTGGTGACAGCCAGATGAATGTAGTCGCGACGATGAATGCAGGAGCAATCCCAGCTAATGTTTGGGTACATGATATGTCAGTTGGAGGAGGCAGGATTATTGGTGAAGCCTGTCATTATATGGATTTAATAGTTCATCTTACAGGAAGTAAAATAAAAGCGGTTTGTATGAATGCGATGGGTGATAATCCACAAGAAAATACCGATAATGCTACTATTTTATTGAAACTGGAAAATGGCTCAACAGGGGTGATTAACTATTTTGCCAACGGTGCAAAAGCATACTCAAAAGAGAGAATTGAAGTTTACAGCCAGGAAAGAACATTGGTGATGGATAATTTTTTAAAAACCAAAGGATATGGTTTTAAAGGCTTTAGCAAATTAAAAACAGGATTGGACAAAGGACACAAAGCGCAATTTAAACAAATAGTTGATAATACGAAAGCAGGAAATGGAATTGAACTTATTCCATACAATGAATTGATTAATGTAACTAAGGCAAGTTTTGCTGCAATTGAAAGTCTAAAAACTGGTAATTGGGTAATGGTGAGTTAATAGATTATGATTCAAAAAATTAAACTTCTCTATAATTTCATAATAAACATGAAACTAAGATATCTTGGTTTTCGTGTATATTTTTTACTCATTACAAAGTTAGGTGTTTTAAAAAAAAGGTTTCCTACTAATCCAACAAAGAGAATTTTTATACAAAAGGATGAGTGGATAAAATCTAATATACCTTTTTTTGAACAATCAGGTAACTTTAAGTTAGCACCGATAGAGCTGCAAGGGTTAAAGTTGAAAGTAGAAAAAATTAAAAAAAGTATTTTCCTTTTTTTTAGTTCAACTGAATTTAATCTGGGTGAAAATTATAATTGGATAACAAACCCAGATACTGGTTTTAAGTATGATATTAATAAGCACTGGACTGAAATAGAAGACTTTTCAGCTAATGCAGGAGATATAAAGTTTGTTTGGGAAAAATCCCGATTTACATTTCTATATGATTTAATCAGGTATGATTATCATTTTAAAGAAGATCAATCTGAATTTTTTTTTAAAGAAATTGAATCATTTATTGACTACAACCCTATTAATCAGGGACCAAATTATAAATGCTCACAGGAAATATCATTACGAATTTTAAATTGGACATATGCATTATTTTATTATAAAAATTGTTCTAATTTATCAGAAGAGTTATTTGAAAAAATAATTAATTCCATTTACTGGCAATTAAAACATGTCTACGGTAACATTAACTTTTCAAGGATTGCTGTCAGAAATAATCATGCGATAACTGAAACAGCTGCACTGTATTTGTCTTATTTTCTGTTTCCATTTATACCAGAAACAAAAAAATGGTCAAAAAAAGGAAAAAAGTGGCTGGAACAAGAGATTAACTATCAAATATATATCGATGGCTCTTATCTGCAGTTTTCACATAATTACCACAGGGTGGTTATCCAGATATTAACCTGGATTTTGGCAATTAACAAACTTCATCATCAGAATTTTGCTAATAAAACGATGAGAAAAATTGAAAAAACACTTGATTTTCTTTTTCAACATCAGGATGATATTTCTGGTTGCTTACCTAATTACGGAAATAACGACGGTGCTCTGTTCTTCCCGCTAAACAGTAATAACTATAGAGATTATCGACCTCAGTTACAAGCATTAGGTATTTTGCTTAATAAGAATTACTATAATGAATCTTATGAAGATCTATTTTGGTTTGGATTAAATAAAGAAGATATCAGCAAAAAATCTTTTGGTAAAAGAGAAAATATACTATCATTTCCAATGGGTGGTTTTTATGGTTTTCGGGATAATAATAGTCTAACAACCATTAAATGTGGCGCTTACAAAGACCGTCCTTCACAAGCAGATGGTTTAAATATTGATATTTGGAATAATGGTCAAAATATTCTTAGAGACCCTGGTACCTATAAATACAATACAATCAAAAATCTCATTAATTTCTATACCGGAACCATTGGGCACAATACATTAAATATTGGAAAACAAAGCCAAATGATTAAAGGTGGACGGTTTATCTGGTATTACTGGACTAAAAAAGTAGAAGCAAATATAGTAGAATCTGAAAAAGAATATATTTTTGAGGGCAAATTGTACGGTTTTCCACAGTTTGGTAAAAATATATTCCATAAAAGAATTGTGAGACAGATAAAGAATGAAAGTACCTGGATTATTGAAGATTCGACGAATTATAAAGGCAATGAAAAAGTTTATGTACATTGGAACCTAAACCCTAAATCTAAATTTGTAAATATATCTGCCGTTGACAATGCAGGGATTGAAGTTGAACCAAATATTGAAAAAGGTTGGTTTTCAGAATTATATGGAATTAAAGAAGAAATAGAACAATTAGTTTTTCTGGTTCCTTTAAGTGGTGTTATAAAAACAAAAATTGAGATTAATTGAAAATGAATATACTTCTAATACATCAATACTTTATTGAAAAAGGGGAATCAGGAGGTACTCGCTTCAACGAAATGACTCAGGTTTGGGCGAGTCAGGGACACAA
>JARGGF010000742.1 GCA_029210905.1 Bacteroidales bacterium
TTTTAAATGGCGAAGTAGGTGATTTTGTGACCATTGCACGACAAGAAAGAAAAACAGGCAATTGGTTCGTAGGAAGTGTTACTGACGAGCAAAAAAGGGAAATCACCATAAATTTTGATTTTTTGGATGCAGATAAAGAATATGAAGCCATCATTTACAAAGATGGCACTGATGCCCATTGGGATAAAAATCCGATAAGTATTGAAATTGAAAGTTTTGTAGTTGATAAAACTTTATCAAAGACCTTCACTTTGGCAGAAGGAGGTGGATTAGCAATTAGTTTGAAAATTAAAGAATAAAAAGGATCTTTGGGGGATATGTCCCAATTTCATCTTAAAGCAAAAAATTATAGTTATTTTGGGACTATTTTCTAATTTTATACTTTCAAATTTGTATTATCCTAATTAATTAAAAAATCATGAGCTCAAAAAGCAGAAAAGACACTAAGCTGGTAATAATTATTGCTGCAATTGCCTCAACAGGAGGCTTATTATTCGGATTTGACACCGGGGTGATATCCGGCGCATTGCCATTTTTAAAACAGTGCTGGGCACTCGATAGCGGAGATCAGGAATTAATCACCACGGCGGTTTTGATAGGTGCAGTAATTGGTGCATTATCTGCCGGAAGAATTACCGATATTATTGGCAGAAAAAAAGTAATCATTGCTACCTCTCTTATTTTTGCGGTTGGATCCATACTCACCGGAGCAGCTCCTACCATGACTTTTTTAGTGATTAGCCGAATAATATTAGGCCTGGCAATTGGTATCTCGTCATTTGCAGTGCCATTATATATCTCAGAAATTTCACCCACAAAAATGCGCGGTGCTTTGGTTTCTTCGTTTCAGTTAATGATAACTATTGGTATAGTTGTTTCGTATTTCAGCGACAGGGCCTTTGCTGACGAAGCCAATTTATATTCCTGGAGATGGATGTTTTATGTTGGTGTTTTTCCTGCAATCATCTTATTTGTGGGCATGTGGTTTTTACCCGAAACACCCAGGTTTTTGATTGGAAAAGGCAAAGAAGAAGAAGGTCGCAAAGTGCTTCAAAAAATTGAAGATCCTGAACTGGTAGAAACATCAATAAGTAAAATAAAAGAAGAAATTGCACTGGATAGAGAATCAGTTGGATATTCGGAATTATTTAAAAAAACATGGAGAATTCCCTTGTTTATAGCCATAGGGATTATGTTTATTCAGCAATTTGTTGGAATTAATACTGTAATTTATTATGCCCCCACAATTTTTATTATTGCCGGTTTCGCCGGTGCTAAAGCTGCAATCACGGCTACGATAAGTGTTGGTATTGTAAATGTATTATCTACAGTGCTTTCCATGTTTCTTATCGATAAGTTAGGACGGAGAAAACTTTATTTTATTGGCGTAATTGGAATGGGTATTTCATTGGCAGCCCTTGCAGCATTTTTCTTTATGAAAGATAGCCTGGGCGATTCTTTAAAATGGGTTACTGTTGGAACTGTTCTGATTTATATTGTCTTCTTTGCCATAAGTCTTGGCCCATTAGGCTGGCTAATTATTTCAGAAATTTTCCCACTTAGGGTTCGAGGTATTGGAATGAGCATAGGTGCACTGGCAAACTGGTTTTTTAATGGTATTGTAGCCTTTACTTTTTTAAAACTGGCCTGGTTATTTACAGGTGAAGGCATGGAAATAACTAATACAGTTATAAAAGATGGCAAAGAGGTAGTCCTGGCCGACCCCAACCCAGCCGGGGCTTTTTTAGTTTATGCTATTATATCAATTCTGGGTATAGTTTGGGGCTTGAAATACATTCCTGAAACTAAAGGCGTTTCATTAGAAGATATTGAAAAGCACTGGAGGGAAGGAAAAGCACCAAATCAATTGGGGAAATAGGTAACGAACAATCAGAAGATCAAAAATCGTTAACTTAGGCGAAAGCCGATCTCAGCGTAGCTAATCAATGTTCGACATTCGTAGTTCTCTACGCCTGAAGGAATTACGAACAAGGAACACTGAATGATGAATTTCGAACAAATCGAAAATCAAAAATCGTTAACTTAGGCGAAAGCCGATCTCAGCGAAGCTAATCGATATTCGACATTATGGGTAGTATCCGTCTGGCGGGTTCAGGCGCAAACAAATGGTCTATAATTTATATGATTGCCTGCTAAGCATACCCGCCAGACGGATAGATCATTGAAGAAGAAGACATCCGATGTTTCAAGAACATATGCTAAATGACATAATTTCAGGCGATTAACTTTAGAGGAAGCCGAAAATCAAAAGAGTAGGCATTACTAAAATTTTAACTTTAATGAAAAAAACAGTTTTATTATTAATTGCAGTGACTTTAAGTATAAGTAGTTTTGCTCAGTTCAGGGCAGGACTGGGTTTAACCTTTGCTACAGATATTTCCACAGCAGGTATTGAATTAACAGGAGTATATGAAATTACCGATCAATGGGAAGGCGCTGCAGCTTTTACCTTTTTCTTTAAGAAAGAGAATGTAAGCTGGAAAGTTTTGGACATGGAAGGACATTATATATTCCATTCAATGGACCAGTTTGATTTTTATGGTGTAGCAGGCCTTTCATTTAACTTTTGGAAAATGAAATTCCCAGAATCAAATTTTGGTGGGATTATCATACCAGCGTTTACAGAATCAGGTACTGAAGTAGGCTTTAACATAGGTGCCGGGGCAAAATATAATCTTTCTGAGCAGTTGAGCATAGTTCCTGAATTAAAGGTCACATTAATGGATGGTAGTTATGTTCGATTTGGGGTTACTGCTCAATATAAATTCTAATTTATCAAATTAGGGATTTTTGATCCTGGCAGGTTCAGGCGCATCCAACCGGTCTATAATTTATATGGTCGCAAGCTAAGCATACCCACCTGACGGATTGATCATTGAAGAAGAAGACATCCGATGTTTCAAAAACATCAGATGTCTTTTACCCTCAATGCAATATTGAACAAGTAGCACCGAATGATGAATAACGAACAAGGAACACTGAATGATGAATTTCGAACAATTCGAAAATCAACAATCGTTAACTTAGGCGAAAGCCGATCTCAGCGAAGCTAATGGATATTCGACATTCGGAGTTCCGTTTATTTGAAAGAATAACGAACAAGGAACACCGAATGATGAATTTCGAACAAATCGAAAATCAAAAATCGTTTATCAATGTTCGACGTTCGGACTACTATTTACCCGAAGGAACGACGAACACCGAACAAAGGACACCGAATGATAAATGAAAACAGATTAATAAACTCTGAATTACTTATTTCACCGTCGATTCCCGAATTATCATCTCACTCTTTAAATCAACCCGTTTCGGCTCTGGCTGTT
>JARGGF010000743.1 GCA_029210905.1 Bacteroidales bacterium
GGGCAAATCGTTATCAATGGTTTTTGGCACATGGATAGTGCGAACATCAATATTTTGTTTTTTAAGGAAATTTGAAACACGCACTGCTGTTGATGCAGTATCATCACCTCCAATGGTTACCAATAATTTAACATTATTATTTATGAAAAATGCGGTGTTAAAATCTTCATCCTTTGGCTTAAACCTATCCATATACAAAACAGAACCACCATGGTTAAAAATTCTGTCAGCAAGGTTAAAGTCAAAATTGATTACCTGAGGTTCTTTAGAAAAAAGTCCTTTAAAAGCATGATGGATTCCTAAAACCCGATAACCATCTTTTAAGAATAATTTTGCAAGGGTGCTAAGTACTGTATTGATCCCTGGTGCCGGGCCTCCGCCACAGATTATTGCTATTGACGGGGCATTGGTATTATTTATCATTTAATTTTCGTTTAGCCATTAATTATCTTTCCTTATATCTTTGAGAAGGAGAATTATTTCCGCTACTTTCTTTTTAATCCAGCTATAATTACCACTTGCAATTATTTCTTTTGGGAATAAGTTCGAACCCATCCCTACACAATAAACGCCTGATTTAAACCACTTTTCAAGATTTTCCTTGTCTGGTGCTACTCCTCCTGTAGGCATAATGTTGGTCCAGGGCATTGGTCCTTTAACAGCTTTAACAAATTCGTACCCACCAACCTGCGCTCCTGGAAATATTTTAACTATTTCTGCTCCCAACTCTTCGGCAAAGGAAATTTCTGATAATGAACCACATCCGGGGGACCATAATATTTTTCTACGGTTACAAATCTTTGCCATTTCAGGATTTAAAATCGGTGAGACTATAAAATCTGCTCCCAATTGGATATATAAGGAAGTAGTACCTGGTTCAATTATCGATCCTGCGCCTAATGCTAATTCTGGTAAGTCTGCCTTTGCAAATTTGCTTAATTCTGCAAATGTTTCATGGGCAAAATCGCCCCGGTTGGTAAATTCAAAAGCTCTTAATCCACCATCAAAACAAGCTTTAAGGACTTGTTTACAGACATTAATCTCAGGATGATAGAAAACCGGGATAACTCCGGATTCTTTCATTTTTAAAGCAACTTCAATACGCGTGTGATTTGACATTTACTTATATTTAAATGTTGTATAATTATCTTAAAATGAGGAGTCACATATTGTGCGAATCCCTCAAAAAAAGGAACAGTAATTTCCTGAATAACTTTATCTGGAAACCCTTCCAGAAGCGTCTCCAGCCATTAATTTCTCTACTTCATCAACAGTTACCAGGTTGTAATCTCCTTCAATGGTATGTTTTAGGCAGGATGCAGCCACTGCAAAGTTTAGTGCGTTCTGATCATTATCAGGATAGCTTAAAAGGCCATAAATTAAACCTCCCATAAAAGAATCACCACCACCTACACGATCAACAATATGTGTAATCTGATAATTTGGGCTTTCATAAAGCCTTTTTCCATCCCATAGCACCCCTGCCCATGAATTATGATTGGCATTAATGGAACCTCTGAGCGTAGTTATTACTTTTTTACAACGAGGAAATTTTTCCATAATTTGCTTAGATACAGATTCATAGGCTGCTCCTTCAACATGCCCTCCCTTAATATCCACACCTTCAGGTTTTATTCCCAGAGCTTTTTCTGCATCTTCTTCGTTGCCCAAAATAATATCGCAACCTGCAACCAATTCGGGCATTACTTCCTGGACAGTTTTACCATAATTCCAAAGGTTTTTTCGATAGTTTAAGTCGCAGGAAACGATAATTCCCAGTTCATTGGCTTTTTTTATGGCTTCAAGACAAACATCAGCTGCACCTTGCGAAATAGCAGGAGTAATTCCTGTCCAGTGAAACCAGTTTACATCTTTAAAAACCACAGACCAGTCAATCATTCCTGGTTTTATTTCTGATATTGCTGAATGGGCCCTGTCATAAACCACTTTTGACGCCCTGGAAACAGCGCCCTTCTCAAGGAAGTAAATGCCTAATCTTTCCCCACCCCAAATTATATCCTGTGTGTTGACATTATATTTTTTTAATGACATTTCGGCACATTTTCCGATATCATTATTTGGAAGTCGGGTAACAAACTTAACAGGTATCCCATAATTTGCCAATGAAACGGCCACATTTGCTTCTCCTCCGCCATAGGTGGCCGTAAACTCCGAGGCCTGACTAAATCTTTGGTATCCAGGGCTAGCCAGTCGAAGCATTATTTCACCAAATGTTATTACTTTGTTTTTCATTTTTAGAAAAAAATATTGTTAAAACTCTGGTATCAGATTTGATCGTAATGATTGAAATGGGAGACTTTGCCAAAGATTAAAAGAACCTGGATAAATCATTAAAGACCAGTTATATGATTTCTGGTTCTACATTGGCAAAGAATTTCATTTTTGACAATCCCTCTGAAATTACTAAATAAATTGAAATAGATTCCTTAAGAGAAGGCCAATCCTCCATTAATATCAATGTTGGTACCGGTAACAAATGAAGATTCATCTGAAGCAAGATAAGAAACCAAATCTGCCACTTCTGAGGCATTTCCTTCTCTTTGTAATGGAGTACCTGCAGCAACCTTAATCCGTACTTCATCTTTAGTGAACGTATCATGGAAAGTAGTAGCTATCATTCCTGGGCATAATGCATTGACTCTGATGTTTTTAGGGCCAAGTTCTTTTGCCATTGAACGTGTAAACGTCATAACTGCACCTTTTGCTGTTGCATAAGCCGATGCTCCGGGACCACCACCATCACGACCTGCCTGAGAGGCAAAATTTATGATTGACCCACCGTTTGTCATGCTGGGAACTACTGCTTTTGTTGCTAAAAATGCAGTTTTCATGTTTAGGGTCATTAAAAAATCCCAAAAATCTCCATCCATTTCACCAAGAGTCTTTCTGGCAACCAAACCTCCTGCAACATTTACCAAAATGTCGATTTTTTCTCCATAAGCATCTTTTGCTTTCTGAACTAGATTTAGTACATCAGCTTCTTTAGTCATATCGCCCTGCACGGCAATAGCTGTTCCACCATGTTTCTTAATCAAAGTGATTGTTTCTTGAGCATCTTCAGGGTTGTCAAAGTAGTTAACAACTACTTTCGCTCCTTCGTTGGCAAGTTTTACGGAAATTGATTTTCCGATATCTCTTGCGCCACCTGTTACAATGGCTATTTTACCTTGTAATTTCATGTTCTTTTTTGATTTTGAGTTAATATTATTCTTTTTCGACTGATTCTATTTTTCTTGCAAAAAAGTAAATTGCACCTACGCCCAGCGGAACAAATACTGCAATAGCAATAAATATTGGAGTATAGGAATAGACTGCTATCTTAG
>JARGGF010000744.1 GCA_029210905.1 Bacteroidales bacterium
CTGAGCCATGAATATCCAGTCCGGTAGTCTCGGTATCAAAACAAAATTCTTTTTGCTTAGAAAGGCTTAAAACCAGGGGCGCTATATCTTCATCGTTTTTAACAAATTGGTAATTGTGCGCTACAGTTTCAATGGATGCAAATTTATCTTTTGTAAGTGTTTCAATAGCATCATTATAAGTAGTATCACCTTCATAATTAACTGGTTCGTTCTTAGTATCCTGTGTACCCAATATTGATGATGACATGGTTTTAAATTCGAGCTCGTCAAATACTTTTTGTAGAATATCCCGGTTTAATGGTCTCCTTTTTAGTTTTTCAGCATCCAGATCTACAGGTACATCAAGTGGAATGGTAACCAGGTGTTTTGATAGCTTTAACTGTTCTCTGGAAGCTATAATATTCTCTTTTTGTTTTCCTTTAAGAAGGTTTACATTTAATAATAATTTTTCAACACTTCCAAATTGTGATACAAGTTTTGCTGCAGTTTTTTCCCCTATTCCGGGTACACCGGGTATGTTATCAGCTGAATCTCCCCACAAAGCCAGAATGTCAATCACCTGCTCAGGCCTTTGTATGCCATAATAATCGCAAATTTCTTTTTTTCCAAGTACCTCAACAGGTTTTCCTTTTCTCCCTGGTTTGTACATCATTATATTTTCGCTCACGAGCTGACCGTAATCCTTGTCCGGTGTCATCATGTATACAGTAAATCCTTCTTTTTCTGCTTTTTTGGCCAGTGTACCTATGGTATCGTCGGCTTCAAAGTTTTCCACTTCAATTACCGGAATCTGAAACCCCTCAATAATGGCCTTAATGTAAGGAACTGCGTAAATAATATCTTCGGGGGTAGCATCGCGGTTAGCTTTGTAGGCAGGGTAAATTTCTTTCCTGAAACTTCCTCCGGGAGGATCAAAAACTACGGCAATGTGGCTTGGATTTTCTTTTTTAAGTATTTCATTTAAAGAATTTGTAAATCCAAAAATTGCAGAAGTATTTTTGCCTTTGGAATTTACCCTGGGGTTGTTAATAAATGCATAATAAGCCCTGAATATCAATGAATAAGCATCTATCAGGAACAATGTTTTTTCTTCAGCGTTTGTCATATCAAAAATATCTTAGTTTGTGGCTAAGGTACAAAGTTTTTTATTCTTTTTTAATTGATAAATAGTGAGGTATCGGGTATTTGTGTATTGGTGTATTAGTTATTGGTTATTTGCGTACTGATTTTTCATTGTTTTCTGATGGCAAAATAAATGAGAAGCAGGAACCACTGTCTATTTCTGATTCTACATATAATTCGCCACCCAATTTCTCTACAAGACCTTTAGAGATGGACAAACCAAGACCAATTCCTTTGCTCTTTTTATTTTCTTCATCACCTAACTGATTGAAGCTCTTAAAAATAGTGTTAAAATCTTTCTTCGAAATTCCTATTCCCGTATCTTTTACAAAAAAGCGGATGTTGTTTTTTGCATCTTCTTCGCACCCAAAAAAGATCAATCCATTTGGCGTAAATTTCAAAGAATTATCAAGCAGGTTAAATAAAATTTGTTTGATCATATTTCTATCGGCCTTTATCATTCTTTTATTATCTTGGAGTAAGTTTGCAAAATCTATTTTTACGGTAACTTTGTTAAAATCAACCAGTCGCTTTGCAAAAAATAGCAGTAACTCCTGAAATAAAATGTTAATGTCGAAATATGTTTTATTTACCTTAATCTGACCGGATTCAATCTTTGAAAGTTCCACTACATCGTTGATAACCAAATGAAGTTTTTCAGCACTTTTAATCAGTACTTCGGTATATTTGGTTCTGTTTACTTCATCCAGGCTGCTGTCGTTCAATAAACTGGCAAAGCCAACTATTGCATTTAAGGGTGTACGAATTTCATGCGACATATTTGCCAGGAATGCTGTTTTAAGCCGGTCTGCTTCTTCAGCTTTTCGAAGTGCCCCTTCAAGGTGCATTGTTTTTTCCCTTACTAAACGTTCCAGGTTGTTTTTATAGGTATTCAGTAAATCATTTTGCTGTATAATTTCTTCAAACTGAGATGTAATAGTAATATTTTGTGAAACAATTTTATTGTTATGTTTTTTAAGTCTTCTTCTGCTTTTGCTAATATAATAGAGGAAAAACGAAAGAATTATTACAACGATTACGATATAAATAATTAAATAGATAAAAATGCTTTGTCGTTCTTGTTCAATGAGAAGTTCTTTTTCAAGCGATTTATTTTTTATCTGACTTTCCTCCCTGTCAAATTTGTGCAGCAAAATCTTCAGGTTTATTTTATCAACGCTATCTTTCCAGAATATATACCCTGATTGATATTTATAGGCTGAATCAATATTTTTTTGCTTTTCATAAAGTTCTGCAATTCTTTGACTAAAAAGAGCCAGATTTTTTAAATTTCTGGCACTATCAGCATAAAGTAATGCTGTTTTATATTCCAAAATTGCGGTTTTTGGCAAATTTAGTTGAGTATATATTTCAGCTTTTTGTTTAAAAATCCGTGATAATCCTTTGGTATTGCCACTTTTATATGCTGCTATAACACTTGAATCAAGATTAATAAGCGCTTTACGGAATTCATACTTCGTAAGATTTAAGGCTGCTTTTTTTTCGAAAATAATTGGGGACAAATTTTTATCTCTTGTATTTTCATTAAATTGTATTGCCTGATTCAAATAACTTTGTGCACTGTCTGGCTGATTATTTTTTAAATGAAAATCAGCCATCTGAAGACAGGTGTAAGTAATCCGGTAGTTCTCCTTTAATTTATACGAAAGTTGTAATGCTTTGTTATAATTTACTATAGCACTGTCATTCATTTGTTTTTCAGCGTAACACATGGCAATGTTTAAATAGCAAACAGCCAATCCGATTGTAGAATTATGCGGGTTTGATTTAATATTATTTTTAAAGCCTTCCAAAGCCTTTCTATACTCCAAGATAGATTTTTCATAATCTTTATCGGCATAGTGGATATTACCAATATTTATCGTCCACCATTGATTATTTTTAAAAAGCGCTTCGTGGTTCTTTTTCCCTTTTATATTAAACTCAAGGGCAAAAGAGTATAGCTCATAATCTGTATAAAAATGGGCCATGGTTCCATACCAGTAATTTTTTTCTTCTTTAGCATCTGTTTTTTCAGCTAACTCAAGCGCAATATTCGCAGAGGAAAGAGCCTTTTCAAAATTTTGGTTGCGATAGGCAGCAAAAATTGGTTTTAATAATTGTAAACAAACTGAATCATTTCCTTTTTCAATGTTTTTATTGAGTTCGATTTCCAGACTATCTAAATTGATTGGAGTTTGGGCTTTTGTATAGCTGAAG
>JARGGF010000745.1 GCA_029210905.1 Bacteroidales bacterium
TTATTATCTCATGAATATTCATAACTTAGATTTTGATACAAAGATAATAATTTCTACATTATTCTAAAACACAACCTAATAAAATTAATGGTATAGTAAGCAACGATCTTAGGTTAACAAATCTGTATGTATCTGCCAGGTATAAATTTAGCAGAAAACTTGATGTTACCCTTTCATATGACTCAAGAAGGAGAATCCTTTATTTTGGAACATTTCAATCAGAAGTAGAACAACTGCTAAATGATGATATTGCAAGACAAGGAATCAGGGCCAGAATTAATTTCAAACCTTTAAAAACGTTATTTTGTGGAATTAGTTATAGCAGAAGATTTCAAAGTAACGACTTAAATAATTCCGAGAATTATTATGCTTATTTAAGTTTGACGAATATTCCAACAATGGGTGGCGGATTATCGGTTTCATATAATATAAACACATCAAACTATCTGGGAAGCAATTCTTTATCCGTGAGGCATTCACGTGCATTGATTGTGGATAAGTTATTTGCCGATTTTTATTACAGAAATTTAAAATATACCTATTCGAACAACGATCATGCCTCCGTTCAGAATTATTATGGAGCCAGTTTTTCTTACAATATTACCAGAAAGTTAATGTTTAGTGTTTCCGGTGAACTATCTGACTTTAACCATGAGAATAATTACAGAATATATACAAAGATTGTGAAAAGATTTTATGCTAAAAGAAAATAAAAAGTTATGGTTGTAAATTTTAAATCGGGTTTGTTTATAGCATTGATTGTAGCATTAATAGCTGCATGTGGTTTGGATCCAAATAATCTGGCCTCCTCTGAAAATGATAATTTTGAAAAAGAGAAGCATGAAATTGTAGTGGGGCCAATAACGGAATCGTCTGCGGGGGAAAACCCTGTATTAAATAATGATCTGCATACTGTTGTAGCAAATGAAGTACTCCAGGCCACAAAATATGTATACATTAATGTAAGTGAAGGTGCTGAAAAATATTGGATTGCTACTCAAAAAATGGAAATTAAAATTGGCGAAACCTATTACTATAATGGTGGTTTGCTTAAAACCAACTTTGAGAGCAAAGAATTTAATAAAGTATTTGACAGGATTTATTTAGTTTCAAATCTGGTGGGAGCAGATCACGCAAGCCACATCGATGGTAATATGGATATTCCCCAAAATGTTGAAACAAATAAAACCAAAGTCGAAAATTCCGAAAAAAAAGAGTTGCAAAAAGGTTCAATAACCATTGCTGAATTGGTAAAAAATGCAAAAAATCACGAAGGAAAAACTGTACAAATCTCTGGCAGATGTGTAAAAATAAATCCAAACATTATGAACCGAAACTGGATACACATAAAAGATGGCAGTAAGGATGATTTCGACCTGGTAATTACCTCAACCACCTTTGTGCCTGAGAATACAAATGTTACATTTCGGGGAGTAGTGGGTTTAAACAGAGATTTTGGTGCAGGCTACAGGTATGATATTATTTTGGAGAATGGAGTTGTAGTACCTTAACTAAAATTAGTGGTTTTTTATAAAACATGTTGCCACATGAGAGACTCGTGCAGCAGCAGAGGCTATGCGAGTAAGATCTTTCAGCGTGTTTGAGACCTGAAACCGCCTGGGGATGTAGAAACTCGTTATTTGTTTATTTAGCTAACATAAATACTCACTTTAATTGAACCCCTGGCAGGGTTCTTTTGCTTATACCTGCTTTTATTTCGTAAATTGCACCTACGGCTAATATTGTTTAATCCCTTTGGGATATTTTGGAATCCGGAAAACCGTGAAACGGTTAAACAATAATAACCGCGGGCATAGCCAATGGGATAACTCAGGAAATAAGAAACAACACCGTAGGTGTTGAATAATGTACGCTTTATTATCAAATTAAAATACAATTGTCATGTGGCAAACATGTTACAGGGGTTCTGGAACGCTGAATTTCTACGGCGTATTTGCTCTCCGGACTTTGGACAGCCAAATTCCCTCGGCATATTCGCTCCCGGGATTCCGGATACGAATGCTAAAGACAGTTGCTTACTACTCCATATAATCCTGCCACTTAATCAAGACATATTTTTCCCTGCCGTTTTCTTTTCTGGATAAAAAACCAAATTCATAGACAAATAAATAAACATCTCCTTTCGAATTTTTCCAATAATGCGTAAAAAAACGGGGATAAAAACCTTCATTTAATAAAGTTTCAGCTCTTACGATGGCTTTACCGGCTTTATTATAGGCTTTTAATATTCGTCTGTTAATTTTAAGATGATTGTCTACTTTATTATAAAACCTGGGTTCTTCTTCCTGTGCTTTTTTATAGTGGAAGGCACCTTTACAATGTACATCGCAAAATAATTTATCAATTCTTCCATTCAATTCTTTACCACAATACTGGCAGTTATTTTTTAAGCGCATAACAAAACTAAAGTTAAGTGAATATTATACGTTAGTTATTCGTATAATATACGAATATAACAATTTTATTTCGTAAAATTGATTGAAAAAAACCATCGCCATGAAATTGAGCAATACAATTACCCTAAAACACCTGCAGATAAATGAATTACCGATGATTGGCCTGCAATTTGGTGATATCAAAGAAATTCAGGAATTGGTGAAAGAGTTGCCAGGTGTGAGGTGGAGCAAAAGACACAAAATTGTAATTGTTCCTAATAATAAATCCAATATTAAGTTGATATTTAATAAATTCAGGGGGATTGCCTGGATTGAAGGGAATGATTTTTTTAATTCTAAATCAAAATTAAGTCATGAGAACGAAAATTCGGTTGTAATTGCCACCAGCAAGGCACAATTTAAAATATTCATCAGGCTACCAGCTAATAAAAAAAGCAAGTGGGTTGATTATATAAAAAACTTTAGCCAGTCCTATTTTATAACAAGGTATAATTTATGGGCAATAAAAGGAGGAAATGAAAATTACCTGAAAATAAAGAAGTACTTTTCAGATGAGGGATGTACTATTATTATTAAAAAGCAAGAAAAGAGAGCCATAGATATGACGCCTCAAAAATGGTATTACAATAAACCAATTGATAACGAGGTATTAAAAGAATACTGTAATACCTTAACAATTAAAAGGGCCAGTAACAGTACAAAAAAAACATACACTTCAATGTTTAAGTGGTTCCTTGCCTATTTTTATGGTAAAGAAATTACGCACGTTACTACCAAAGAAATAACAGATTACCTGTTGTGGGAAATTGAAAAAAACGGCATTTCACCCACGCAGCAGAACCAATTGATAAATGCCATTAAGTATTATTTTGAAAAAGTGCTAAACCAACCACGAACAGTGTATAATTTGCCTCGTGCAAAAA